>CAZQGA010000127.1:0-6174 GCA_964592735.1 uncultured Chromatiaceae bacterium
CCGCCGACGGCAACACGCTCGCGGTCGGGGCCTCTAACGAAGACAGCAACGCCACTGGCATCAACGGCGATCAGGCCAACAATGCAGCCGCACAGAGCGGCGCGGCCTACGTCTACACCCGCAGCGCCGGCATCTGGTCCCAGCAGGCCTATGTCAAGGCCTCGAACACGGGGGGCGGTGACGTTTTCGGCATCAGCCTCGCCCTCTCCGCCGACGGCAACACCCTCGCGGTCGGGTCTGGCGAAGCCAGCAACGCCACCGGCATCAACAGCGATCAGACCAACAATGCAGCCTTGGGCAGCGGCGCCGTCTATCTCTACTGAGCGACCACGAAATCGGGGGCGGTCCGGTCAGTGGCCTGACCGCTCCCTCTGCCGGGGATCGTGCCGCCGACCACACGCCTCTGGCTCCTCCCGAGCATCGGGGAATGGCCCAATGCGGCCAGTGCGGGCGGACGCCGCTAGAATGGGCAGGCGCGGTCGCCCGCACTGCATTCCCGGGACGCGGCATGATCAACCTCAGCTACCCATGGGGTATTCGCGCCGCACAGCAAGCTGCGTGCGGCCGTTACGCCGGCAGGTCGGGGCAAGGGCAAGAAGCCTCCAGCAGAAGAGGGCACCGACAAGCCCGCCACGCCACGCCATGTGGCGATGAACTGGGCGAAGCGCCTGAAGCGGGTGTTCGGGATCGACATCGAGGCCTGCGCACGCTGCGGCGGGAAGCTCAGGGCGATTGCCAGCATCGAGGAGCCGGAGGTCATCGCGAAGATTCTGGTGCACCTGGAACGCAAGGCGCCGAATCAGTACCCATCCGAGCTGCCGCTTGGGGCGAGGGCACCGTCATATCAGTCCAGTCTGCTTTGAGTTCGAAGGTTGGGGGGCTTGCCGCTGGTCTGTGAAGCAGCGGGCAGGGTCGGCGCGCGCGGATTCAGGTCAGGGTGGGGGGAAGGGCGGATTCCGCCGGTGCGAGAGGGGCAACTGCGGCCGGCAGGCGGTTTCCGGCGGCCGCGTTTGCCAGGAAAGGCCTGTCGACGGCAGGCACGAGCTCACCATAAGGTCCATTCGGCGAAGTTGGCCATGCGGAAGGGGCCTTTGAACTTCCTATCCGCCGGTAAGCCTCGTCGTCGAAGTTCGCCCCGGCGCCGGCACCGGACTCGACGGTAATCGTGAAGCCCAGCTTGATGAGTTTCTCGACCACCTCCGGAACGGTGGCGACCCGCTTTTCGCCCGCGAACACCTCGCGCGGGATTCCAATCGTCAGGGGCATGACATCCTCGTCAGCGGCAGCGGCGGCGGCCATCATACTCAGGTTCGGGGGATTTAGGAGCGGCTTCAGCCGCGACTCCCCGCCGCTACGCCGCATCTCCCGCCTGCGCCGGCTCGGTGCGCCCGTAGCCCGACAGGCGCGTGACGAAGGCGCCGGTGGCCGGGTCAACGCACCAGCCGCGGATGATGCCCTTTTCCTCGTCGCCGTCGGCATCGGACCACAGCACCCAGCAGGGGCGTGGCTCGGGTAGCGCCTGGTCACGCTGGTAGCGCAGGCCAAACTGTACCGTCTCCCCGCGCTGGAAGCCGGCGGCCACCGCGGCGTCGAACGCCACCGGGCTGTCGACGAAATCGCGCGGCACCGGCTTCATCAGCACGCATCCGTCGCCGCTGCCGACGTTGGCGACCTGGCCGTTGGCGAGCGCGCGGATGCGGGTGCAGGTCCCCTGCGACGGCGACTGCACATCGTAGAACCAGAAATCGTGCACCGGCCCTTCCGCCAGGCTGGTCGTGACCAGAACGAGTTCGGCGTCGGCGGCCCACTTCGCCGCCTCGGCCATCGCCTGGTCGAACAGTGCACGGGCCGTGATGCCGTCGTCCGGTGCTTCGGTTTCGACCGCTGGCGCCGCAGCCGGCGTGGGCGCGCTCGCCGGGGCGGCGGCTGGGGGTGGCGCCTCGCCGCCACCGCAACCGGCAAGCACACCGCCGATAGCGACGAGGATCAGGAAGGTCCTGGCATGCCGCATGACGTGATCTCTCCCTGCGATCGTTCCAAGGGAAAAACTATACGCTCATTCCCGGCGCCACCGCCGTACGACAACACGCCTACCCGAACGGCCACGGGTTGCCGAACATGGCTGCGAAGCCGGCGCGGAACGCGTCCGGCAGCAGCCCCTCCACGACCCCGACGGCGAGCGCGCCGCCCCCGAGCGCAAGCAGGATGGCGCCGCCGAGGCGTGCCGGCAGGTGCAGCAGCGCCACGCCGAGGCGCTCGCGCCACGACGCCGCTGCGCGACCGAAACCGATCAGGAAGCCTAGCCCCTGGCAGATCAGGGCAGCACCGAGCGGGAGGAGGAGCCGGTGCGGCCGTACCAGCACGGCATCACCCATCGCCGCGGCGTTCGTGCCCGCGAAATGGAGCAGCCCGGTGACGAGCGCCGCGCCGCCGACGATTGCGAACACCAGGCCAAAGGCGATCGCCGCCACCCCCTCGTAGATGAAATAGCGGTAAGCGCGTGGCGTCAGCGAACCGCCGCGGATGAACATGAGCCGCTGCTCCGTGACCGCGAACCAGGCCACCAGCAGACCGCTCAGGCCGAGGCCGACGACACCCGCGGCGGCAAGCCGCGGCAAGCCGAGGTTGACCCCGCTGCCGAGCGCGGCGAACGAGAGACCCGGAGCGACGAAGAACTGCAGCATTACCCGGCGCTCGACGAAACGCCGCTCGGCCTCGTCGGCCGGGATGCGCCCGCCCGCGAACGGCAGCGGCGGGTCGGGGATGCCCGGCGTCGTGGCTGGGCCGTGGCCCGTTTCGGCGGCGTTCACCGCAGCGCGGCCCCGGTTCCGTTCAGTCGATCGGCCCGGCCGGATACAGCCGCAGTTTGTCGATACCGACGTAGTAGCCCGTGGAGTCCTTGTACTTGCCGACGATCATCAGGCTCACGCGCCGCTGGCCGGCCTGCAACGGGAACTTGCCGAGCTGCTGCGGGCCGGTCGCCAGCACCTGCACGTTCATGCCGTCGAAGACGTACGCGCCCGGCTTGCCGTCGATCTCGAAACTGACGCGCCCGTAGTCCGGGGCACGGGTCATGTAGATCTCGACCGCGTACTGCGACGCCGCCGGCACGTCGACGATGAGGTCGAGCACGGCGCCCACCGCACCACCGCTCCAGAACAACTGCTCACCGCCGCTCCAGCCAGCGCCGAAGCTCGTCATCGGCTGCACGCGCACCTGGCCGCCGGCGACCTGGAACGCACCCGCACGCACCAGCGCCTCGCCCTCGATCTCCAGCAATGCGGGGCGTATATCGGGATTGGCGGCCCTTGCGCCACCGGCACTGGCCGCGGGCGGTGCTGACCGCGCCCCCGCGCTCGAGGCCTCCGGTATCGGCGCCCCTGCGCTGACAGCGTCGGGTGCCCGGGTTCCGGCGCTGGCTGACACCCGCGCCGCCGACCGGCCCTGGGCCGGCTCCGGCGCGGCGCGCGTCATCTGCTCGATGACCGCCGCACGGCCGGCGACATCCTGCGGCGGTGAACCGCTCGCGACGGCACCGGGCGATCGCGCCGGCGCCGTCGCGACCTCGCCGCTGACCACCGGCTCCGGCATCGAGTCCGCGCGCGCGACCGGTGTGGACGGGGCAGGCGGCTTAGCCGGCGGCTGCGCACCCGCGCCCGGCTGCGCCGACGCGGCCAGCGCCGACAGCGCCTCGGCCTCGGCGAGCGAGAGCCGGTGCCCGGCCCAGAACTCCGACTTCTGCAGGAACTCGTAGATCGTGCCGGACTTCATCTTCATCTGGACGGTGACCGCACCGCACTGGGCCGCGCCCCCGGGCGGGTCCTTGAGGAAGGGATCCTGTGAGCAGGTCGCGCTCGCGAGGCGCGTGCCGCTGCCGTCGCCTATTCGACGCTGGGTTGGTTCGACGACCCGGTGCTCGACACCTTCCTCGACGACGAGCCCTGGCGGGTCGCCGGCCTGCTTCGCGGCCTCCGGCCTTCCGCGGCTGTCCCGCGGCGAGACCGTTCAGAGCATCGCCGAAGATCGCTATTTCTCCTCATCCATGATCGGCACGCATCTCTACAACGTCAAATGGATGCAACGCCTCCAACGAATTTGTGGATATCGCCCTATCGTGCCCGGCGGTGGGATCTGAGCTGCTGGCGATCGCGTCGCGCCAGCGACAGGCGGGAGCAGCGGCGTATCGCCCCTGACATCAGGGCGTCGTTTCCCTCGCCGTTGCCTCTGTGTGAGACTGTAGTCCTTCCCTTGATATTGTGCAGGTAAAGAGCCCATGCGTCGATTGTGGAACACGTTTCTGAAGGGCCTCGTGGCGACATTGCCGGCGGCACTCACCGTCTATGTCGTCCTGTGGCTGGCCGCGACCGCCGAGTCGATCCTCAGCGGGCCGCTGCGCGCGGTCATGCCCGAGGGCCATTACTGGCCCGGCCTCGGACTCATCGCCGCGTTTGCGCTGGTGCTGCTCGCCGGTGTACTGGTCGATGCCTACGTGGTGCGCCGTCTGATCCGCTCGAGCGAGTCACTGCTGGCGCGCATCCCCATCGTGAAGATCATCTTTGGCGCGCTCAAGGATTTCACGCGATTCCTGCCTGCGAGTGGCAAGGGACGCGATCTCAAGCGCGTGGTCCTGTGGCGCTACGGTACCGCGCGCATCGTCGGCTTCGTCACCGAGGATCATCTCAATCCGCGCCTCTTCGGTGGCCATGCCGAGGACATCGTCGCGGTGTATTTCCCGATGAGCTATCAGATCGGCGGCTACACCCTGTACTTGCACAAGTCGAAACTCGAAGAGACGCCGCTGTCGGTGGAGGAAGCCATGCGCATGGTGCTGATCGGTGGGGTGGGGCAGGGCGCGAAGTAGCAGGCCGCAACGCTCCCCGGGAATCCGCGGTAGTTGGAACTACTATCAGGGTGATGCAAAACGCCTGACCTGAGGCGCTTGGCGGTGGATAATCGGGAGCATCTTGGAAGCGGAGTGGAGCCGATGCGCGGCGAAGTGGATCCCCAGGCAGCGATGTTCTCGTACGTGCCGGCAGAGCGACGGGTGCCGACCGATCACCCGCTGCGCTCGATCAAGGCGTATGCCGATGCGGCTTTGAAGGCGATCAGCCCGGAGCTGGCTGGGCTGTACAGCAGTACCGGCCGCCCCTCGATTGCCCCGGAGCGCCTGCTCAAGGGCCAGTTGCTGATCGCGCTGTATACCGTGCGCTCGGACCGGGCGTTCTGCGAGCAGCTCGACTACAACCTGCTGTTCCGCTGGTTCCTGGACATGAGTCTGGACGAGGCCGGGCTGGACCCGTCGAACTTCTCGCGCCTGCGCGAGCGGCTGGTAAAGACCGACATTGCCCGGAACTTCTTTGACCAGATACTGCGCCTGGCCAAGACCCACCGGCTGCTGTCGGGGGAACACTTCACGGTGGACTCGACGCTGGTCGAGAATTGGGCGAGCTTGAAGAAGGATGGTCGTCCACCCAAGGACGGCGGCGATGGTACCGGCATGGTGGACTTCAAGGGTGAGCGGCGCACGACCCAGACGCACCAGAGCAGCACGGACCCCGAGGCCAAGCTCATGCGGCGCGGCAACGGGCAGCCGGCCAGGCTGTGCTTTGGCGGCCATGCGCTCATGGAGAACCGTTCGGGGTTGTGCGCCGACCTGCAGATCAGTGACGCGCGTACCAGCGAGCCCAAGGTTGCCGAGAGGCTGCTATTCGGGGGGGTTACCGTCAAGGGGGTCGGGGCGGGCGTGTTGGCTGGTTTGCCCTTGGCTGAATTGACTCACTGGCAGTGAGCAAAACGCGGGATTCATAGCCGCCAGGCAGGTGGCAACCGCGCTTGCGGATACCCCGGTCGTGATGGTCAACGGACCGCGCCAGTGTGGCAAGACCACGCTGGTGCGCGGCTTCGCTGTGGGTGGGAGGCGGTACGTTAGCCTGGACGATGAGACGGCGCTGAACGCAGCGCGCGATGATCCGGCAGGTTTCCTGCGTCCTCTCGACCGCGCCATCCTGGATGAAGTGCAGCGAGCGCCGGAACTGCTTCGCGCCATCAAGCTGTCCGTCGATCAGGATCGGCGCCCGGGCCGGTTTCTGCTCACCGGCTCCGCCGACCTGCTCACGTTGCCAACGGTGTCCGACAGCCTTGCCGGGCGTATGGAGGTAGTGACCCTGTTGCCTC
>CAZQGA010000127.1:6184-6599 GCA_964592735.1 uncultured Chromatiaceae bacterium
CCTCTGTCGCAGGCCGAGTTGCGGCGAACCACCAGCCGTTTTATTGATCAGGCGTTTGCGGGGAAGACGCCGGAGGCGCTTGAGGCAGCCACCGACGGGAAGCTGGTGCAACAGGTCCTGCGTGGAGGCTATCCGGAGATGTTACGGCGTGCGGATCCTGCGCGACGTCGCAACTGGGAACGCGATTACACTGCTGCGATCGTGCAACGGGATGTTCGCGATATTTCGTCGATCGAAAGACCCGATGTGTTGCCCCGACTGCTGCGCGTCCTCGCGCAACACTCGGGGCAATTGACCAATTTCACGCAACTCGGTGGTCAGATCGGCCTGGACGAAAAGACGGCCCGCAAGTACCTTGGCGTACTGGAACAGCTGTTTCTGGTTCGTCGTCTTGAGCCTTGGCACAGCAATCGAC
>CAZQGA010000128.1:0-6598 GCA_964592735.1 uncultured Chromatiaceae bacterium
TAGTCAGGAGAAGCCGCCATCGCGGGGCTTTTTCGCTATCATCTGCATGATCGCAGCGGCCTCTTCCATGCAAGCACTCATTGATCTTCTCCCCGTCGTCCTTTTCTATATCGCGTACAAGTTCAGCGATTTCCGCACTGCCATCGTCGTGATCATGGCCGCGATGGCGGCACAGGTGGCGCTGACCTGGCTGATCACGCGCACCGTGCACCGCATGACCCTGGTGTCGGCTGCCCTGGTGATCGGACTGGGCGGCATCAGCCTGCTGTTGAAGAACGAACTGGTCTTCAAGTGGAAACCGACCATCCTGTTCTGGCTCTTCGCGGTCGTGTTCCTTGGCAGCCATTTCATCGGCGCGAAACCCATTGCGCAGCGCTTCATGGAAGCCGCCGGCAAAGGGGAAATCAGCCTCCCGGCGGCGGGCTGGCGCACACTCAACCTCATGTGGGTCGCATTTTTCGCCGTGGCCGGTGCCCTCAACCTGTACGTCGCCTACCGTTTTCCAGAAGACATCTGGGTCAACTTCAAACTCTTCGGACTGACTGGCCTGACACTGCTCTTTGCACTGGGCCAGGCGTTCTGGATGTCACGACACGAAACACGGGCGCAACCATGACGCTGCTCTACGCCATCATCAGTGAGGATGCACCTGGTTCGCTGGAGCGGCGGCGACAGGCACGACCGGCCCACCTGCAGCGGCTGGAACAGCTGCGCGACGCCGGCCGGCTGGTGCTGGCCGGGCCGCATCCGGCCGTGGATGCGGCCGACCCCGGACCGGCAGGCTTTACCGGCAGCCTTGTCGTCGCGGAATTTCCTTCGCTGGCGGATGCCCGGCAGTGGGCCGAGGCAGACCCTTACTGTGCCGCCGGGGTCTATGCCTGCGTGACCGTCAAGCCATTCCGCCAGGTGCTGCCATGAATGCGGTCGGGCGCAGCGCGGCGATCCAGGCACGAATCACGAGCAGCCTGCAACCGCTGGAGATCGCCATCGAGGACGAAAGCCATCTGCATGCCGGCCATGCCGGCGCACGCGACGGGCGCGGCCATTTCCGCGTGCGTGTGGTGAGCGAGCGCTTCACGGGTCTGCGCACCCTGCAGCGCCACCGCCTGGTCTACGAGGCGGTGGGTGACCTCATGCAGACGGACATCCACGCCCTCACGGTCACGGCCCTCACGGCCAGCGAAGCCCTGCAAGGCCGCTGATTGCCGCCGCCGGCAGGATCTCGCCCGGCCGGCTGATGCCCAGCCAGGCTGCTGCTGCCAGCGCGACCCAGCTTGCCAGCATCACGGGCACAAGCGCATTCAGGCGTGTGGCGGCCACGCCTGCGCCTGCTGCCGGGATCGGCTGGAGTGGTTGCTGCCGCAGGCCCACCGCCAATTCCCGCCAGGCCGTGCGTATGCGCAACCCAAGCACCATCAACAGGGCAAACAGCAGCAGCTTTGCCGCCACGTAGGGCGCCGGGGCCAGCCGGCCACTAAACCACGACCAGGCTACCGACACCGGCACAGCCACGATCAACAACCGGCGCAGCCCGTCTTCAAGGCGCTCGGCCCACACACCAGGCGCACTGCTGGCAGCCGTATGGGCCAGAAAAACCAGCCCCATCCAGACCGGACCGAGCACCACGACCCCCGCCATCTGCCACCAGGGATGGGCTATACCGATGTATTCAGTCAGGATGCCCCCGACCGTCAACATCAGGCTGGCGGCAAGACGGGGTGCGAGATCGATCGTGCGTGCCAGCCCGAGCGTGCGCCAACGCTGCTCCGGCAACAATCCGGGCCGGGCTGCTGCACGCACCGCAAGCACCACACCAAGGTCTGCACCGAGCCAGAAGACAAACAGCAGCAGGTGCACAAACGTCCACAATCGCTGCGCGGTGATACCCGGTTCTGCACGAACGTCACCAAGGGCAGCGAATGCGGTTGCCGACAGCAGGACAGCCACCACCCCCAGCATGATCCTGGACCGTATGCCTGCCAGCCTCATGCCAGCACCGGGTGTATCCGCGACGTGAGCCAGCGCAGGAAATCGGCCTCTGACCCCCACGCAGCCAGTGCATCGAGTGCCTCACCCTGCAGCCCGGCCAGCCGCTGGCGGGCAGTCGCCGGCCCCAGCAGTGCCGCCAGTGTGGGCTTGCCATTGCGCCGGTCACTGCCCTGCGGCTTGCCGCTCAGCGCCACAGGCACCTCGATATCGAGCAGGTCATCGGCCAGCTGAAACGCCAGGCCACAGGCCCGGCCAAAACGCCGTGCGGCGTCCAGTTGCCGCGACTCCAGGCCAGGCTGCAGACGGCAGGGCATGACGACGGCTGCCTCCAGCAGACAAGCGGTCTTCAGCCCGCTGATCGCCTCCATCTGCTCCGCGCTGGCCAGCGTTCCTGTCGCTTCCATGTCCAGGGCCTGGCCACCGGCCAGGCCTGCAGAGCCACTGGCCGCGGCGAGATCGAGCACCAGTTGGCACCGGGCTGCCGCCGGCAGGTCGAGTGCACCATCCCGGGCGAGCACGAGGTACGCATGGACCTGCAGTGCGTCACCGACCAGGATTGCCGTCGCCTCATCGAAGGCCCGGTGGGTGGCCGGACGCCCGCGCCGCAGATCATCGTCATCCAGGGCGGGCAGGTCATCGTGCACCAGCGAGTAGGCATGAACCATCTCGAGTGCCACCGCGATGGCGTCGACCCGCTCCGGAGGCACTCCGAGCCATTGCGCGGATGCGTATGTCAGCAGAGGGCGCAGCCGCTTGCCCCCGCCCATCACGGCATAGCGGATCGCAGCATGCAGGCGTGCCGGATGGGTGCCTGCCGGTGGCAGCCAGCGATCCAGGGCCATATCCACCCGCCTGCGGAACTCGCGTTCCAGCATCAGGCAGTTCATGGAAGAAGCTGGCGAACGAATGACGCCATCAGCGCACGTAACGGTAGTACTCGACGCCCTCGTCGGCATATTCGGCTGTATTGCTGCGGCCAACATGATCGATGACGAATTCCTCACGTCCCGGCAGCGGTCGCGGGCCACTGCCGGTCCGGTGCAGGGAAACATACTCGGCCTGGCTGAGATCGACGCTGGGCATCAGCGATGCCGCAAAGCCAATCCGGCTGGCGGCAGCGGCCCAGTTGTGCACCACACGCATCGGCACGGCTTCGGCGGCATCACCACTGCCATAGCCGAGTGCCAGGATGTCTTGCCTGGCCAGGTCGATGCTGCCTCGCGCAGCCTCCTCCATCCCGGCCGCCAGCCAGGCCGGCAGCGAGGCAGAGTACAGGTTGCCAAGCTCACGCATCGGCTGGGCGCCAAGACGCAGTTTCCCGGCTACGACATCCTGGTACAGCGGATGCGCACGAAAATCCCGCAACAGGCGCATGGTCATTGGCCAGGGATCACGCTCGAGGTTGCCCTCCAGCGCCAGCGTCAGGATGTCAGGGCTGGCACGCATCTCCGCCAGTACATGGTCCAGGTCTACACCGCTGGTCCGGCAATAGCCGGCCAGTTCAGCCAGACCCATCGCACCATCGGCAGCCAGGGCAGCCAGGTAGCTGAAGCCGAGGGCGTTCAGTGGCATACGCTCGTACGGCCGGTGCATGAACACCGCGCTGACCGTACGGAGATACGCCAGTGGATCACGGCTGAGCCGCCGCCACATCTCCCGCATCGCCTGCAGTGCCTCGTCGAGATAGCAGGTGGTCGAATACTTGCCGTTGAAAACCGGCGTCTCCCGAAAGCAGTTGCCATGGCTGCTGGCGCGGAACATGGGCTTGCGAAAGTCGATGGCGCGGTAGGCAGAAGCACTGCCACAAGCCGCCAGATCCACCTCCAGCAGGGCCGGCTGCTTCTCCAGCAGCATCGCCACCGCTCCTGCACCCTGGGTCGCTTCGCCGGAACTGCCGAGATCGTATTTGGCTACATCGGCGCTGACCACGATGGCCACCGGGTTGCCCGGTTCGGTCGCAAGGAACCGCAGGGCATTTTTCATCGCATAAACACCGCTGAGGCAGGCGTGCTTGAACTCCGGCACCTCACAGTGCCGACTCAGCGCAGTCATGCCCCGCTCCCGCAGCGCGGCATCCAGCATGCCGCGGATGATCACCGCACCGGCAGAGTTATCGGTACTGGATTCGGTGCCGAGGGCAAGGAAGCGAACCCGTCCGGGATCCACGCCGTACTGGTCCATCAGCCGCAGAACAGCTGTGGCTGCCATGGTATAGACGCTTTGCCCCGGCCCCGGCATGCGGAACCCGGTGCCAACGACCGAGCTTATTTTCTCCCAGGAGGAGCCCGTCCAGTCACACCACTGACGCAGGTCCACGCGATAGGGCGGCAGACAGGCCGCAAAGCCGGAAATGCCGATGGCTTCGGAAATCATTGCTGGCGATTGCACTCCAGGCCCTGCATCCCGCGTCGGGCCGTACCCGGGCGGAATAGTAAAGGACTGGCGGCCCTCGAGAAAGCAGCCCGGCCCGGCGCGGACCCCCGAGACAGGGAACCGGCAGTCCCGGCAGCCGTCGCGCAGCAGGATGTACAGAAGACTCCGCCAGCCCCTGCAGCGGAGTCACCCTGGTTACCGTGTCATTTCTCGCCGAAGCGGTATGTGGCCCGAATGCCGAAAATGCGCGGATCCGGCAACGTGCCCCAGTAGTGCATGATACCGAGGCCGCCAACGAAGCCGGTCTCGGAAACCTGCCGCCCGAAGTCAGGGCCCCAGCCGCCGCTGCGGATCGTGTCATCGTCCAGCAGGTTGTCGACGTAGGCCACCACTTCATACTTGGGATGAAGCAGGCCAATGCGGGCATCCACGGTCCAGTACGGATCGAACCAGTAGCCATTGTCCTGGTCGACGTAACGCTTGCTTTGCCAGCTGGCGTTCGTTTCCGCCAGCAGATCCACGCCACTGTCCGCAAGCGGATACCGGTAGCTGGCACCGAGGCTCAAGGCATGCTTGGGCGTGCGTTCCAGCTGGGCCCCGGAGTAATCCATGACACAGGTGACGCTGCCGAGCGCCTGGAACGTTGCCGGGTCGACCGTCTTGCCGTCCGGCACTGTGGGATTGTCCAGGTAGCGCAGGTCGCACTCCCCGCCCCGGTTGTACCATTGCGCGATGCGCTGCAGGGCAGTCACATTGTCGGTGAACCTGGAATACGTCGCATCCAGGTAGGTATAGGCCGCTGAAAGCACCAGGCCGTCGACAAAATCCGGCTGCCACATGAACTCCGCTTCCATGCCCCAGATTTCCGCTCCGGATGCATTGAGGACGCGTGGCTGGGCGATGCCATCGACGATGACCTGGTTGCTGACCTGCTTGTCCGTGTAATCCTGGAAGAACCCGGACAGATTCACCAGCAACGGCCCGTGGAAATCCAGGGTGTTCTTGCTGCCCAGTTCCCAGGCCGTGAGCTTCTCAGGCTTGAATTTGTCCGTGGCTATGGTCGAGGCCACACCACCGGAGATGAGCTGGTTGATGCCACCGGGCTTCTGGGCCCTGGCCCAGAAGAAATACAGCAGGTTGTCCGGCGTTACCTTCCAGTTCAGGGTGACCTTGGGTGTGTGGTAATGCGATGAAGTGGAGCCTTCCTGCGTCCGGTAGGTGTCGTTGTTGGTCAGGTTCTGGCCAATGACGACCTTCTCGCCCGAGCAGATGACATTGACGCCAGCGGCATCCTCATCCGCGAACACCTGGCCAATCACGCCCAGATAGCCGAGATTCGTGCAGACCGTCTGGTTGGGCTTCAGCAGCCGGAAGCGCTCCGAC
Organism: uncultured Chromatiaceae bacterium; assembly: GCA_964592735.1. Taxonomy (GTDB): domain Bacteria; phylum Pseudomonadota; class Gammaproteobacteria; order Steroidobacterales; genus QUBU01. The sequence goes on from CAZQGA010000128.1 coordinate 5,746, forward strand.
ACCACCCTGTCCTCGATCAGGAGTTCCCAGTTTTCGGCGAGTTGCCAGTCGATGTTGCCGTAAAAGGACCAATGCCGCGTATCGGCCTCCCAGCGACCCGGCCGCACGGGTTCAGAGTTGAGATATTCCTGCTGCCAGCCAATCACGGTGTTGTCGGCACCGTCACATACGCCCGGCTGGTAGTTGAAGACCGGATAAGTGAAGCCACCGCTCCCGTCACTGTCGAGACGCCCCTGCTTGTCGAGCGGCATGCACAGGAAGAGGCTGTTGCGGTCATCCAGCGTGCGCTGCTCATCCCAATAGAGCGCACCCAGCGTGTATTGCCATGCGCCCTCCAGGCGCGACTCGAAGCGCAATTCCTGGCTGAGCTGGTCGACACCACTCCTGCTGTCGGTGATCTGCGAGGCGAGTAACTGATCAGGACGACGGCCGTTGTAATACGCCGCCGGTGGCGGTGTCGCCGGGTAGCTGGCTGCCACCCCGCCAGGCGGCGTGAACCGGTAATCAGGGTCCGCCTGCCAGTCCTGGTCGAAACGGTCCCTGCCGTTGAAATTGGTCCAGCCCGTGAACGAGGTGAGCTTGCCCCCCTCCAGATCGAATGCGGCAATCAGGCTGATGCGGGAGGTTTCGAGATCCGTGCCATCGAAGTCCTTGCCAGTCAGGGGATCCTCGCTCTGCCGCACGACACGGCCATTGGCATTGCCGAAGGTCTTCGGCAGGCAGAAACCCGGGCCCCTGGCGGGATCCTTGAGCCGGTCAGGACAATACTGGTTGAAGTCAAGGAGGGCCGTCGAGCCCTTGCTGCCGGACTTGGTGAAACCCAGGCCATTGAGCAGCGCGTCTTCGTTGCCCG
>CAZQGA010000129.1:0-6548 GCA_964592735.1 uncultured Chromatiaceae bacterium
GCACCACTGATCGGGAACTCCTGCACATGGCTCATCGGCGGATGCAGCTGATGCTGGATCAGGCCTGGGCAGGCCGGGCCGCAGACCTGCCGCTGCGCAGTCCTTACGAAGCACTGATCCTGGCGTCCATCGTTGAAAAGGAGACGGGACTCGATCGGGAACGTCCGCGGGTTGCCGGCGTGCTGATCCGACGCATGAAAATCGGCATGAAGCTGCAGACGGATCCGAGCGTCATCTACGGACTGGGCGAGGAATTCACCGGGGACCTGACCCGCCGGCAACTGAACCGGGATTCGCCATACAACACCTACACCCGCACGGGACTGCCGCCTACACCCATCGCGCTGCCTGGCGAGGCCGCCATCCTGGCTGCGTTGCATCCGGATGACTCCGATGCACTGTATTTTGTCGCCAGTTCAGCACGCGATGGCAGCCACGTGTTTTCGGCAAGCCTGCGTGAGCACAATATCGCGGTGAAGAAGTACCTTGACTCCCTGCGGGGGGGCGGCAAGTGACCGGCTCACCCGCCGTCACAGGTCGTGGTGCCTTCATTTCCCTGGAGGGTGTGGAGGGCGTCGGAAAATCAACCAATCTCGCATTCGTCGGCGCCCGGCTCCGGCAAGCCGGCAAGACCGTTATCATGACTCGGGAACCCGGTGGAGTACCGGTGGCAGAACGGGTACGCGAAGTCCTGCTCGCCAGCAACGCCGCTCCGATGCCGGCACTGGCTGAACTGCTGTTGATGTTCGCCGCGCGGGCGGCGCACCTCAGTGAACTGATCCTCCCAGCACTTGAGCAGGGAACCTGGGTGGTCTGTGACCGCTTTACCGACGCCAGCTATGCCTATCAGGGTAGTGGTCGCGGGCTTGGCGAACCGGTGGTTGCCAGCCTGGAGGCTGTCGTGCAGGGCGGCTTCCGTCCGGACCTCACGCTCCTGCTCGATGCGGGCTGGGCAGCGACGCGACGGCGCCGTGACCAACGCGGGGTGGTGGATCGCTTCGAACTGGAGGGCAAAGCCTTTTTCGACCGTGTTCGTGCCGGCTACCTGGAGCGTGCCCGGCGTTACCCTGAACGGATCCACCTCATCGACGCTGAGCAGGACTTGTCACAGGTCCAGGCAGAAATCAACCAGCGGATTACAGATTTTTTATCTCTGAAAATCCACAATAAAATATTGTAAGTGACTGTTTCTACGAAAATACAATTCCCCGCCTGGCTGGATAGCCTGGCTGTGGGTCTCAACGCAGACCGGGGAGCGGCACGCCATCCCCAGGCTCTGTTGATCCATGGCGTGCCAGGCAGCGGACGGCGCTTCCTGGCGCTTGGGTATGCAGCACGCTTGCTCGGCATCCCTGCAGCACGGCTGGCGGGTTTCGCGATGCTCGAAATCGGGGCTGACACTGACGGCGACATGGGTCATGCGGATTTCATGTTCCTGCAGCCACCACCGGAAAAGAGCAGCATCCCGGTGGAAGCGGTGCGTGAGTTGGTCAGTTTCCTCCAACTTAAAAGCCATCAGGGCGGTGCACGGGTAGCCGTAATCTGGCCCGCGGACACCATGACAACAGCAGCCGCCAACAGCCTGCTCAAGACGCTCGAGGAGCCGCCACCCGGCGGCTTCATCGTTCTGGTAGCGACAACTCCAGCTGCCCTGCCAGCTACCGTAGCGAGCCGCTGCGAGCGCCTCGCCGTCCACGCACCGGGACGCACGCTGGCGCTGGAATGGCTCCGCTCCCAGGATGACGAAGCGGACTGGGGGCAACTGCTCGATATCGCGGGTGGGGCGCCGCTGCGGGCGCTCACCTTGCAGCGCACCGGCTTTCCCGGACAAGTTCGTCAGCTCGCCGAAGACATCTGCCAACTGGAGGAGTCCCGGGATACCCCGGTTGCCGTGGCACGGCGCTGGAGCAACTACGACACGGATCTCGTCACCCAGTGGCTCTATTGGCTGCTCGCGGTCGCGATCCGCAGTGCCGCGGCAGGTTCACCTGGCCAGGCGGCGACACAGAACAGGCTCTTGCAAAGGGATGGAAAAGCCCTAACCATGCAGGCGCTGCTGCAGCGTCTTGCCGATGTGGAGGAGATTCGCCGCATGGGCCCGAAGGCTGTCAGGATGGACCTCCAATACGCGGCCCTGCTGCAGCGCTGGTACGCTTGACCTTGCGATTCGAAGAGCACTGATCCATATGTCCAAGCCGGGATTGCTGACCCTTACCATCAAGGACAAGAGCGCCCTCTACCTGGCGTACATGCCGTTCGTGCGCAACGGCGGACTCTTCATCCCCACCAACAGCAGTTACCGGCTCGGTGATGAGGTGTTCATGCTCCTGAACCTCATGGGGGAAGACGAGAAAATCCCGGTGGCCGGCAAGGTCATCTGGGTAACCCCAAAGGGCGCCCAGGGGAAGCGGACGGCCGGCATCGGCGTGCAGTTCAGCGACCAGGACGGGGGCGCCACCCAGAAAAAGATCGAAAACTACCTGGCCGGCGCCCTGGGTGGCGACAAGCCGACCCACACCCTGTAGCAGCCGGCAGCCGCACCGGGCTCCGTCACAGGGTCATTTGCGGACGTTCAATCCACCCTTCAGGACGCGGGTGTCGAAACCACGCTCATTGAGGATGAAGGCACCCGCAGAACTGCGCCGGCCCGTGTCACAACACACGATGTAGGTCAGCGAGGGATCAAGCGAAGCGAGCTTGAGCCGGATGAAATACAGCGGGATGTTGATCGCGCCGGTTTCGTGAAAGCTTTCGAATTCGCTCGGCAACCGGACGTCCAGCCACTTGCTGCGGCCGCCGGCAATGATGCTGCGGGCTTCCTCATAACCAACCCAGTCGAGCATCGGCTCGTTGAGCAGGGTCAGGAAGTCATGCTTGCCAAGGCGCATCAGGGAGCCTTCACTCAGCATGGTCACGGTGGCGTTGCGACGTGTTTCAGAGATCAGCGCTTCCTCGCCAAACGTGTCACCCACGCCCAGTTCGGCCAGCTTGATGCCGTCCTTGTTGAGGGGTGTCTCCCGTGTGACGCTGCAGCGGCCGTGTGTGATGACATAGAAATAATCACCCTCGTCGCCCTGCTTGATGACCACGTCACCGGAATTGAAGGCGACTTTCTGCATGCGCATGAAAACGGCCTGGATGTTTGCCGGTGGTACGCGGTGGAAGGCTTTTGTCTGCAGCAGCGTCGTCATCCAGTCATCAGGCGCCGGTGCGGTCTGCGTCGTATTGAGGTCGCTGACCTCATAGCTCCCGGTCTGGTCCCATGTCAGCATCACATCGAGCAGATCGGTATCGATGGAGATGTACTGCACCTTGTCGACGGCCCTGGCCGTCCAGCGCCTCGGCAGCATGGGAGCGACCGGGTTGCGGGCCTCATCACTGCCCGCACGCAGCGTCTTCAGGCCACCTTCCTGGTTGGTGAGTTGCAGCGTCCCCGACAGCAGGTAGAAGGTGCGGGAATCGCTGTCGCCCTCCTTGAAAAGGAGTTTCCCTTCCTCGAGGTCATGACTCTGCAGCTTCTTGTTCAGGGCTGCGATGTTTTCTCGCTTGAGGCTGTCCAGGGGTGTAAACCGCCGGAGCATCTCGATGGTCAGTGGAGTGCCAGTCATGCGTCAGCGAGCCAATCCGGGTTTTTCATCACGGCGAGAACGGGGGGAGGTTACGGCGACGCCGGCATTCTACCCACAAGGCTGGGTGCCGAGAAGGATCGATGTCTCAGCCCCCGGGCAGTGCCTGGAACCCGGCCGAGGGCTGAAAACGCGGCCCCAACCGTGCGGACAGCAGCTGCAGACGCTCCCTGATGGCAGCAGTGCCGGCCTCTGTCGCGTAGCGCAGGGGCCCCCCACGGAACGGTGCGAAACCGGTGCCGAAGATGACGCCAGCATCGACAAGGTCCGCATCCGCAACGATCTGTTCGACAAGGCACTGGGCAGCCTCGTTCACCAGCGCCAGAATCAGGCGATCCTGGATGTCCTGGCGGGCCGGTTGCACTGCTCCCCTAGGCTTGACGGGCCGGCCATCCTGGTACACGTAGAAGCCCTTGCCCGACTTCTGGCCGAGGCGGCCTTCGGCGACCAGGTTCTCCAGCACAGGTGAAACCGTACGCCCCAGGATTGGCGACAGGGTGCGGGCAACGTGCAGGGCAATATCCAGACCGACTGAATCGGCTAGTTCGACCGGGCCCACAGGCATGCCAAAATCCGTCGCAGCACGATCGATTTCCGGCAAAGGCACCCCTTCCTCGACCAGGCTCATCGCCTCAGCCAGGTACGGGGCAAGGATGCGGTTGACCAGAAACCCCGGATGGCTGCGGCAAGGGAGCGGCAGCTTGCCAAGCTGGCGGATGAATGCCAGACCTGTGGCAAACGCTGCTGCTTCGGTATCTTCTGTCTGTACGACTTCCACCAGCGGCAGTCTGGCTACCGGGTTGAAAAAGTGCAGCCCGATGAGGCGGCCCGGCTGGGAGAGGGTGTCCGTTAGCGCCTCGAGCGGGATACTGCTGGTGTTGGTCGCCAGCACACAATCGGCACGCACGCGCTGCTCGAGCGTCCTGAACAGCTGTTGCTTGGCTTCCAGGTTCTCGAATATCGCCTCGATCACAATGTCGGCCTCCACACAGCCATCCCCGGCGACGTCGGCCCGCAGTCGCGAGCGGACCCGGGCGCATTGCACCGGGTCGGCAATCTTGCGGCGAAACCAGGTGTCTGCCCGGGCCAGTGCAGGTTCCAGAAAATCCGGGCCGCGATCCTGGAGGGTCACTTCCAGGCCCTGGTAGGCGCACCAGGCAGCAATGTCTCCGCCCATGACACCAGCCCCGACAACGTGCACGCGGCGGGCCGGCGGCTGCGGACTGACAGCCTGTTTTTTAAGGCGATCCTGGAGAAAAAATACGCGAACCAGGTTGCGTGAAGCCGATGTGGCAGCAAGCTGGCCGAAGGAGGCCGCCTCTGCTTCGTAGGCATCAGTCCCATTTGCTCCATGCTGGCGCCAGAGCTCGATCATGGCCCTTGGCGCCGGATAGTGACGTGGATCGGCCTTGCGTCCTGCCTTCTCCTCGAGCGATCGTGCCAAGGAACTGCGGACGGGTCCCAGGGCCAGCAAGCTATCAATGAGGGGTGGACTGCGCAGGGGCCGTGGCCGGGACAGCAGTCGCTGTGCCTCCTGGCGCCACTCGGCAGCCGCACAGATGCCATCCACGAGGCCCTGCGCCATGGCGTCGCTGACCCTGATCGAGCGGCCCGTCAGCATCAGCGCCATGGCGCGGCGCACACCCAGAAGCCGGGGCAGGCGTACGGTGCCGCCAAAGCCAGGGTGCAGCCCGAGTTGCACCTCTGGCAGGCCCAGTGACGGCTGGTCGCCTGTGACCGCCAGGCGCCAGGTGGCCGCCAGCGCCAGTTCCAGCCCGCCGCCCAATGCTGCGCCGTCGAGTACCGCCACGCTGGGGCAGGGCAGAGACTCCAGCCTTGCCAGGATGGCCTGGCCATGCCGGGCCAACTCGGCTGCCGCAGCGGCCGAGTGGATGCTCGGAAATTCATTGATATCAGCACCGACGATGAAGCTGCCTGGCTTGGCAGAGTGGATGACCAATCCCCGCGGCGGCTCATTGGCGAGCGAGGCCAGGATGCCGTCGAGTTCTTCCATGACGGCGCGGGAGAGGGTATTGACTGAACTGCCCGGAACCTCGATGGCCAGCCAGGCGATGCCGTCTGCATCACGGCTGAGGATCCAGTTGTGTGCAGTGGAGCCTGGCTTCATGACAGTCATCCTCGGTGTGAAACGATCTCGAAATCGCAGATCAGCGGCAGATGGTCGGAGTGCGTGACACGGGGAATCCGGAAGTCGGTGACTTCGATTCCCGGGCCATAGAGGATGAAATCAAGCTCCAGGCGCGGTGCGCGGCTGGGAAAGGAGGGCAGGCCTTCAACGTTCGCGCTGCGCAGGCTCAGCGCTTCCTTGAAGAGGAAGGTCTCGTCCTCTCCCCAGAACGTATTGAAATCGCCGGCAACCATGACGGGCTTCCTGCTGCGCTTGACCAGTTCGTAGAGGTGACGCAGCTGAAAGTGGCGATGCCGGTACTTGAGCGACAGGTGCACGAGGAAAATGGACACCTCCTCGAGTTCGAGCTCGATGATGAGTCGCTTGATACCCGTATCGAAGTAATGGAACCGCTCACCAGTCACACCGGGCTTGGCAAGGAAAGCGTTCGCCTGCTTGCGCAGAATTGGCAGATACTGGTTGACAGACTCCTCGCCGTACTTGCACTCATAGCAGGAGTAGTGGCCGAGCGCACCCGCGATGGCTTCTGCCTGGTTGATGCGCGCGCTGCGCATCGACCCGATGTCAACCTCGATGAGGCCAACCACATCTGGCTCCTCGGATTTCAGGAAGCCGATGATGTTTTCCAGGGTGCCGGGGTTGCCGAACAGGTAACCCGCACCTGGCACGGGCACATGGGCGGGGGCGCCCGCCCCGACGGCGTAGCGGATGTTGTAGACAAGAAGACGCATGTCCTTGACAGTGTAATTCCTTGTCAACCATCGTTGGAACCT
>CAZQGA010000130.1:0-6547 GCA_964592735.1 uncultured Chromatiaceae bacterium
AGCCCTTGACCGTATCGACCGCCTCGATGGTGCGCTCAATGCCTTCATCACGGTCACGCCCGAGCAGGCCCTGGCCGCTGCCGATGCCGCCGATGCGCGCCTGGCGCGCGGCGAGGGCGGCAGCCTCACGGGCGTGCCGATCGCGCACAAGGACATCTTCTGTACCCGCGGGATTGCCACCACCTGCGCATCGAAGATGCTGGCCGATTTCGTCTCGCCGTACGATGCGGCGGTGGTCGAGCGGCTGGCAGCAGCTGGCACGGTCTGCGTCGGCAAGACGAACATGGACGAGTTCGCCATGGGATCGTCGAACGAGACCAGCTTCTTCGGGCCGGTACGCAACCCGTGGGATCCCGCCTGTTCGCCGGGCGGATCCTCGGGAGGATCCGCCGCGGCCGTTGCCGCGGGTCTGGTGCCTGCCGCCACCGGCACCGACACGGGCGGCTCGATCCGCCAGCCGGCAGCGCTCTCGGGCATCACCGGTTTCAAGCCAAGCTACGGGCGCGTGTCGCGCTACGGCATGATCGCCTTTGCTTCCAGCCTCGACCAGGCTGGCGTGCTGGCGCACAGTGCCGAGGATGCGGCGCTGCTGCTCGAGGCCATGGCGGGCTTCGATCCGCGTGATTCCACCAGCGTCGATGCACCGGTGCCCCGTTACCCGGCGGAACTCGACCGCCCCTTGCAGGGGCGACGCATCGGCGTGCCGCCCGAGTTCTTCGATGCCGGGCTCGATGCGGATTGCGCCGCGCGTGTGCGCGATGCGCTGGATGTCCTGCGCAAGCTCGGCGCCGGGATCGTCGAGGTCTCGCTGCCGCACCTGGGCCTGTCGGTGCCGACTTACTACATCGTCGCGCCGGCCGAGGCCTCGTCGAACCTGGCGCGCTTCGATGGCGTGCGCTTCGGCTATCGCAGCCCAGCGGCCGGTTCGCTCGAAGAGCTGTACAAGCGTTCCCGCCAGGAGGGCTTTGGCGCCGAGGTCCGTCGCCGCATCATGACGGGCACCTACGTGCTCTCGGCCGGGTACTACGACGCCTACTACCTGCAGGCGCAAAAGGCCCGCACGCTCATTGCCGGGGACCTGCGCGATGCTTTCACGAAGGTGGACGTCATCGTCGGGCCGACGACGCCGACGCCGGCTTTCCGCCTCGGCGAGAAGATCGACGATCCGGTGCAGATGTACCTGAATGACATCTACACGATTGCCGTCAACCTGGCGGGCGTGCCGGGCATCTCGGTGCCCTGCGGCTTCGTTGGGGGCCTGCCGGTGGGCCTGCAACTCATCGGGCCAGCCTTCGGCGAGGCCGCCGTGCTGAACATCGCACACCAGTACCAGCTGGCGACGGACTGGCATCGGCAGCATCCCCCTGAGCCCGCTGTTGCGGCGGTTCCATCTGCCCAGGCGAGGCCACGCCCGTGACTGCGGCAGTGAAGTGGGAAACTGTCATCGGGCTGGAGATCCACGCCCAGCTTGCGACGCGCTCGAAGATCTTTTCCGGCGCTGCCACGGCCTATGGGGCAGCGCCCAATACCCAGGCCTGCCTGGTGGATCTCGGTTACCCCGGCGTGCTGCCGGTGCTGAACGCCGAGGCCGTGCGCCTCGCCGTGCGTTTCGGCCTCGCCATCGGCGCCACCATTGCGCGCCGCTCGGTTTTCGCCCGCAAGAATTACTTCTACCCGGACCTCCCGAAGGGCTACCAGATCAGCCAGTTCGAGCTGCCGGTGGTGCAGGGCGGGACGCTGCGTATCGTGCTTGACGATGGCAGCGAGAAGACCGTGCGCCTGACGCGGGCACACCTCGAGGAGGATGCGGGCAAGTCCCTGCACGAGAGCTTCCACGGCCTCTCCGGCATCGACCTCAACCGCGCCGGGACGCCGCTTCTCGAAATCGTCTCCGAGCCGGACATGCGCTCGGCAAAGGAGGCGGCCGCCTACATGCGCCGGATCCACCAGCTCGTGCGCTGGATTGGCATCTGCGATGGCAACATGCAGGAAGGTTCCTTCCGCTGCGACGCCAACGTCTCGGTGCGTCCGATGGGATCCGACCGCCTCGGTACCCGCACGGAGATCAAGAATCTCAACAGCTTCCGCTTCCTCGAGCGCGCGATCCAGTACGAGGTGGAACGCCAGATCGACGTGCTGGAGGAGGGTGGGCGCATCGTGCAGGAGACGCGGCTCTACGATCCGGACAAGGATGAGACCCGCTCCATGCGCAGCAAGGAAGAGGCCAATGATTACCGCTACTTCCCGGATCCGGATCTCCTGCCGCTGGTCATCGAAGAGGCCGTGATCGACGAGATCTGCGGCGCACTGCCGGAGCTGCCGGATGCCAAGGCCGCACGGTTCACGGCGGAACATGGCCTCGCCGCAGCCGATGCGGCTGTGCTGACCAGCAGCCGGGAGACCGCCGATTACTACGAGGCAACATTGGCCGCGCTTGGCAAGGGGCACGCCCGGCTTGCCGCCACCTGGGTCAATGGCGAACTTGCTGCGGCCTTGAACCGCGATGGGCTGGGCATCGAGGGCGCGCGGGTGGATCCGTCAGCGCTGGCCGGCCTGCTCGCCCGCATTGCCGACGGCACCATCTCCGGCAAGCTCGCCAAGGACGTGTTCGAGGCCATGTGGGCGGGTGAGGGTACGGCAGACCGGATCATCGGGGAAAAGGGCCTGCGCCAGATCAGCGATGCCGGTGCCCTGGAGCAGGTGATCGATGCAGTCATTGCGGCGAATCCGGGCCAGCTGGCCGAGTACCGCGCAGGCAAGGACAAGCTGTTCGGCTTTTTCGTCGGCCAGGTGATGAAGGCGACCGCCGGCAAGGGCAATCCCGGCCAGGTCAACGAGTTGTTGCGCAAGAAGCTTTCCTGACCCAGGCTTGCGCAGGGGGCAGCGGCAGAGGGGGCGGCGTCATGCAGCGCAGGTTTGAGCGTCCGGGTTACAGCGCCGCGGCGACTGTCCTCGGCTGGCTGGTCATGGCCTTGTACACCGTGCAACTGGTGCTCACGGTGCGCATGCCCCGCGTGGAGAAGACCTCGCTTCTTCGTGAACAGCTGCGGGGCTGGCATTACCTCATCGGCATCCTGCTGTTCGTCCTGCTGGTGTTGCGAATCGCGCGCTGGGTGCGTGAGCGGCCCGCGGCAGCGCCGGTGGGCATGACGCCGGCGGGCCATCTGTGGGCGCGCACCCTGGCGTTCTCGCTCTATGCGTTGCTGCTGGTGATCCCGGCCTTTGGCATCAGCCAGGCCTGGACCGAGGGGCTGACGGTGCATCTCGGGCCCTTCCTGGATCTGCCGGCCCTGGTCGATGAAAGCCGTACCGGCTGGATGTTCGCCGGGTATTTCCACTCGGCCCTGAATTTCAGCGTGTTGCTGCTCACCCTGGCGACGGTCGTCACGGGGGGGTGGTTCTGGTTGCGGCGGGGCGCGGGCCTGCTGCAGGCCTTTCCACCGGGTATCGGCCTGCAGGCCTGGGTCGCCCTGGGCCTCAACTTCTACGCCATGAGCACGTTCAAGGAGCCCGGGGGTGCCGTGCCGGTGGTCGGCGGTTATCTCCTGGCAAGTGCGCTGGTGTTTGCGGTTGGCGCCTGGTTGCGGGGCCGCCGCCACGGCTGGGTGACGAAGGGCAGGTCCACCGCCGGCCTGGTGGCCCGTGCCGGAGCATTGCTCGGCGTGCTGTTCCTCGTGGGACTGGCTGCGTATGGGCCCTATGCCATGTTTCGTGTGACGCCCTGGCCGGTGGGTGAAGTGATCGTTGCGGCTGAAGGCATCACCTCGCACCCGACTGCGGTGGTCGCCGTGACGGTGAACCCGGAGACTGCCTTCGAGCGGCAGGTCAAGGCGGAGACCTACAAGTGGTGCCGCTTCTGCCATACGGTGGACAAGAACGCCAGGCATCTCGCCGGACCCAACCTGTACGCGGTTTTCGGCCAGCAGGCCGGTACGGCGCCGAACTTCCACTATTCCAGGGCCATGGCGGAGGCGGGTCGCAAAGGCCTGGTCTGGAATGACAGCGCCCTGGATGCCTACCTGGCTGGGCCCGACCAGTTTGTCCCGGGCACTTCGATGATGATTTCGATCGGTCCGATCACGGATCCTGCGACGCGCGCTGCCATCATCAATATCCTGAAAAGGGAAACCATGCCAGGCGCCAGGGGCGAGAACCCCTGAGTCGGGACCTGCGAGCGCCCTTTTCCTGGCGTGTTTCTGCATGATCGCGGCTGTTCGCAGCAACTGACCGCTGCCTCGTGGACCCCTTCCTGCGCGCATGCCCGGTGTGACTCCCACGCTGGGCGGCCAGGTATTGCCCCTGGCTTCCCGGATCCGGGATCGAGTGAGGTTCGAGCCTGGGCGGCCAATCCGCCGGACAGCTGTACGATCAATAACCAAAAACATATATAAAGGAATCCTTATAATGCGGGCATGGCGGCAGATGTTGCATTGAAGTTCCTCAAGGCCAGTGCGGACCCAACGCGCTTGCGCCTGCTCGCCCTGCTTGCGGGTGGCGAGGCAACGGTGGGAGAACTGGTCGAGGTGCTCGGGCAGAGCCAGCCCCGGGTGTCACGTCACCTGCGCATCCTCACCGAGGCGCGCGTGATCACCAGTTTCCGTGACGGGCAGTGGATGTATTACCGGCTCGATCCGGCACCACCCCTGGCGGAGCTGGCCGAACGCGTGGTCAGCCTCGTGCGTGCCGGTGACGAGCAGGCCGCAGCCGACCAGGGCCGCATGGTGGAGATCCGCCGGCAGCGCGAGCGCTACGCCCTTGCTGCGGCGACTGGCCCGCGGCGCTGGGCAGCTCCTGCCTCGGGCCGGCCCGACGAGCCGGCCTTGCGCCAGGCACTGGCCGATACACTCGGTTCAGGAGAGATCGGCGATGTCCTCGACGTCGGCGTGGGTGCCGGCGTCCTGCTGGCACTGCTTGCGCCGCGTGCCCGCAGTGCCGTCGGCCTCGATATCTCCCGCGGCATGCGCGTGCTCGCGCGTTCCCGCCTGCAACAGGCAGGCCTTGCCCGCTGCACCATCCGTGCCGGGGACATGCACGCCTTGCCGTTCCCGGACCACGCCTTCGACCTCGTCGTGCTCGATGAGGTGTTGTCGCTCAGCACCGAACCCCGGCAGGCGCTTGCCGAAGCGGCGCGTGTGCTGCGTCCGGCCGGGCGGCTCCTTGTGCTCGATCACGTCCTGCCGGCAGCCCTGCGGCTGTCGGGCACGGGCGCAGACCGCGGACTTTTCGAGAACCAGCTGGCCGCGATGTTGCGCGGCGCGGGCCTGAGGCCCGGCAATCCGGCCTGGTTCCCCGCCCGCAGCCCGGGATATGCGCTGTTGATCGCCACCATGGCCGCCGGACAGCAGAGGACTGGCACTGATGATTGATGCTCCGCAGACCAGCAGCCAGCCGCCGCCGGTGCAGGTTTCCTTCGAATTCTTCCCGCCGCGCAGCGCCGAGATGGAAGCGGGCCTGTGGCAGGCCGTGCAGCGACTGGCGCCGCTGCAGCCACGCTTCGTCTCGGTGACCTACGGCGCCGACGGCTCGACCCGTGATCGCACCCACAACATCGTCAGGCGCATCGTGCGCGAGACCGGGCTGCGCTGTGCACCGCACCTCACCTGCGTCGGCGCCAGCCGCGAGGAGGTGCTGGAAGTGGCCCGCGGCTACCATCGCGAGGGCATCCGCCACATCGTTGCCCTGCGCGGCGACCCGCCTGCCGGTGAGACGGTATACCGTGCGCATCCGCATGGCTTTGCCTATGCCGCGGATCTCGTCGGTGGCCTGCGTGAAGTGGGCGATTTCGACATCTCGGTGGCGGCCTATCCGGACGTCCACCCGGAAGCGGCAAGTGCGGCGCTCGATCTCGACAACCTCAAGCGCAAATTCGATGCCGGCGCCAGCCGTGCGATCACGCAGTTTTTCTTCGATGTGGACCGTTTCCTGCGTTTTCGTGATGCCTGTGACAAGGCCGGCATCCGCGGCCCGCTCGTGCCTGGCCTGCTGCCGATCGCGAAGTTCTCGCAGATGCTGAACTTCGCCGCCCGCTGTGGCACGCCGGTGCCGGCCTGGCTGCACCAGCGTTTCGAAGGCCTCGATGGAGACCCCGGGACGCGGCAGATGATTGCTGCCAGCGTGGCCATCGAACTGGTCGGGCGCCTGCGCCACCACGGCGTCGATGAATTCCATTTCTACACCCTCAACCGCGCGGAGCTCACCTATGCCATCTGCTACGCGCTCGGCTTGCGGCCGCAGACCACAGGAACCTGCTCATGAACACCCGGACCGAAAACCGTCATCAGCGATTTGCGCAGTTGCAGGCCCTGCTGGCGGAACGCATCGTGCTGCTCGATGGCGCCATGGGTACGATGCTCCAGGCGTGCGGGCTGACGGAGGCCGACTATCGCGGCACGCGCTTTGCCGACTGGCCGAAGCCGCTGAAGGGCAACCACGACCTGCTTTCGTTGACGAAACCGGAGGTCATTGCAGACGTCCACCGTCAGTTCTTCGAGGCCGGTGCCGACATCGTCGAGACCAACAGCTTCAATTCGACGGCCCCGTCCCAGGG
>CAZQGA010000131.1:0-6537 GCA_964592735.1 uncultured Chromatiaceae bacterium
CGCCGTTGCCAGGGAATTCGGCAAGAATGGTGTGCGGAACCGTGTGCTCGACTACTTCTCCATCAACGGCAAATCACATCCCGGCAACCAGCCGGTGCGGGTGAAAAAGGGGGATGTCCTGCGCCTGCGGCTGTATGCGCCGAACTCGCCCGTGGCCTTCCACCTCCATGGCCATGATGCGCTGGTGACGCACAAGGACGGGCTGCCACTGGCGACGCCATACCCTGTTGACGTGCTGGCGATGCAGCCAGGCGAACGCTACGACCTGATCGTGCACATGAACAACCCGGGCATCTGGATGGCGCACGACCATATCGAAGAGCACACCACCTCGGGTGGCAAGGAAGGAGGGGGCCAGATGCTGGTAGTCGAGTATGAGGGCATCGAAAAGCCATCCTTCTACATGTGGAAGGATGTCCAGTACGACCCTGATTTCTACATGAGTGAGTCTCTGAAGAAGCCCTACGGCAAGCACAACAACCCGTCCTTCAGGGCCTTCGATCCCGCCAGCCCGCCGCCCGTGGCGACGACGCTGCACCAGGGCATGTAGCACCTGCAGCGCAGCGGCCAGATGACCGGGCTTGCGGTGGCGGGAATTTCCCGGCTCCGTGAGTCCGGTCACAGCCGCAGCAGCCGGCTGCGGCGTAATCTGCGGGTCGCAAATACCCCTTATGTCAGGTGGCAGCACAGATGGGTTGGGTCAAGTGGTTGAAAGGGTTCTCCGGGACGGAGACACCAGTGGGTACCACCCGGATGCCCCCCCCGCAGGCAACCGGTGCGATGCGCCGCGGGCGCAAGCCGGGCGAGGCCTATGCAAAGGAATGGGTAAAGGTTCTCGAGGATGCCAATCCCGGTCGCGATGCCGCGAACACCTATACCTGGGAACTGCAGCCCGGGGAGCAGGCCGGCAGGCAGCATGCTCCCGCAGATACGCGCTCACGCGCCGGTGGCCGGGTACCCCGTGATGCGCGGCCCGCGCAGGCTGATGCCTTCGATACCCACGCCTGGGAGCTTCACGAGACTGACTCGCGCGAGGATCCCTGGGGCCTGCAGAAGGATGCACCCAAGCCGCCGCCCACCTTCACAGACGGCGTGAATCCCTACGACACCGGCGTCTTCAACGCCCGCTGGAACGGCAAGTTCGACAATCGCTGAGCGCAGGGTTGCGCAGGGCGTTGCCTCCTGCGCCGGTCGTTACAGCCGCAGCGCGCCGTCGATCTCGAACACGCGGCCGGACACGTAGTCGTTCTGCAGGATGAACTCCACTGTCTGGGCGATCTCGTCGGGTTCGCCCATGCGCTTGAGGGGCACCCCCGAGACCAGCTTCTCGCGCGCTTCCGGCTTCATCGACGCCACCATCTCGGTGTTGATGAAACCCGGCGCCACGGCCGCAGCGCGGATGCCGTAGCGCGCCAATTCCTTCGCCCAGGTCACCGCCATGGCAGCGACGCCCGCCTTCGTGGCCGAGTAGTTCGTCTGGCCCATGTTGCCGGCGCGGGAAATGCTCGAGATGTTGATGATGCAGCCCTTGCGGCTGCCCTCGATCATGCGCTGGGCCGCCTCACGACCACAAAGGAAGACACCGGTCAGGTTCACGTCGATCACCGACTGCCACTGCTCGATGCTCATTTTTCCCTCGAGCTTGCCGTCCCTGAACTTGAGGAGCAGCGCGTCGCGGGTGATGCCGGCATTGTTCACCAGTGCGTCGACGCCGCCGGTGCCCTGCACGATGTCATCGAAGAGACGCACCACGTCGGCTTCCTTCGCGACATTGGCGCCGTAGCCGTGCGCTTCCGCACCCGCGGCCTTGCAGGCCGCCACGGCTTCTGCGCAGGCCTCTGCCGTGATGTCCACCAGCGCCAGTCTTGCCCCGTGCTTTGCCAGCCGCCTGGCCATGGCGGCGCCGAGGCCGCGTGCTGCGCCGGTAATGACGATGGTTTTGCCCTTGATGTCCATGGAACTCTCCCGGCATGCGCCTGGCTGGGGTGGGGAAGCGCCGCATGGTAAACGGTTTGCGGGAAGGCGGACAGTTGACCGCTCCGGCCGCCCTCCCTGGCCAGCCGACCCGGACAGGTAAACTGTGTCTCATCCCACCTTCACGCGGAGCGATGCTGATGAAGACCACGAAGGGCTATGCCGACGGCCGCTGGGGCCAGATCCACTACACGCAATGCGGGGAGGGTATCCCGCTCGTGCTGGTGCACCAGTCGCCCACCGACAGCGTGCAGTTTGCGCGCGTGCTGGCGCCGCTCGCCGGTCATGGCATCCGTGCGATCGCCGTCGACATCCCTGGTTTCGGCGGCTCGGACGTACCCGGCGCCCCGCCGACCGTGGCGGACTACGCCCACATCGTGCCGGCGGTGCTCGACGCGCTGCACATTGCGCAGGCGGGTGTCTGCGGCCACCACACCGGTGCGGTGCTGGTGACGGAGGCGGCGCTGCAATTCCCGGCCCGCATCGACAAGGTGGTCCTGCATGGTCCGCTGCCCATGAGTGACGCCGAGCGTGCGCAGTGGCGCCAGCTGCTCTCGCGCGAGAAGAACTGGAACCCGCGCTGGGACGGCAGCCACCTTGCCGAACTCTGGGCCCAGCGCCACGGCGCCCAGCGGGAATGGACCGATATCGAGGCCTTCCATGCCAACTTCGTGCACGGCCTGCTCGCCGGTCACACGGTCTGGTATGCGCATGACGCCGTCATGACCTACGCCCACGAAGAGGCGATGGCCAGGCTCAGGCAACCGACGCTGATCCTCGCCAATACCGGCGATGCCATCTACGGGTACTCGCAAAAGGCGCGCGAGATTTACCCTCATTTTTCCTATACGGAGCTCATGGGCGGGACGATCGACTGCATCGATGAAATGCCCGAGGTCTGGGCCGCGGCGGTGGCTGCCTTTATCAACGGGTGAGTGTGGCGGCGCTCCGTTTCTGACCGCAGGGCGAACGTTGCTGACAGGCATCTCCGCTCTTGCCTTGTCTGCCATGGGTTGGGGTAGTACCGTCGCTGCGAGGTCTTGCATGACCGTGTTGACGGAGTCATAGCGGCATCGCAGGGGTATGAGCTGCGACGGCAATGGCATTGTTGCGTGTTCTGGCAGTGCGTTTTGGATATCCGGGTTCGGGGAGGATGGCGAATGAAGCACAGGAACGCCAATGCACTGGCATTGGCCATTTCAGCAGGCTTGGGCACAGGCGTTGTGCAAGCGGCAATCCAGGCCGTCACGCTGGCGGAGTACAAGACGTTCAGCAACAACGGTGCTTCGAACGCCAACATCAGCTCATCGACGGCGACCTGGGAGTACGACACGGTCAGTGGTCTCATCACACAGACCGGTGGCACGCTCAACGCGCGTCTGAACACGACCCCGGCGACGACGCTGTTTCGTCATACCGCAACCGGGCTGGTGATTGGTGCCGGCGGGTCGGCCAGTGCCACTACCTTTAATTGCATCGAGGGCAATTTTGGCGGCGCCGTTGGCGCCAACCTCTGCGGCAACTACACTTTCGGCGCGAACTACGAGGATGAATCGACGGTGGTCTACTCCGGGTCGACTGTGACCCGTGTCCTGGGTGGTGATGACGCATCCAGCGGTCTGCCGCAGAGCGTGGCGGACTACAACGGCATGACGGTGACAGACGATACGGGCACGCAGTTGACGCTCACGAATGGTACCTGCACGGTGGCAAACTGCACGACGATCACCGGCAGTCCGCTCTACAACAAGGGCACCATGTTGCTCTTCAATATCCCGCTGCCGCCACCCCCGGTATCGGTCGTTGCTGATGCCGCCTCCACACATGTGAACAGCGCCAGGGTCATCGACGTGCTCGTCAATGACCTGAACCTGGCCGATCCCGTGACGCTGACCATCAGCACGGCGCCTGACCACGGCGGGAGCGTGACGATCACCGACAACGGCGCCACCGCCAGTCATCCCTGCACGGCGCCCTGTACCGCGCCGGCGGCCAGCCTCCGCGTCGTGTTCACGCCGGCCTCGGTTCCCAACACAGCGAGCTACGTCGAGCATTTCGGCTACACGGCGACCGGCGCAGACAGCCGGTCGGGCACGGCAATGGCAACCGTTACGGTGAACAACAGCCTGCCAGCGGCCCATGCCGGCACGCTGGCCGTGCCGGCAACCGGAGGGGCGCAGATCATCGACGTGGCAGTCATCAGCGGCAACGCGATGGGCGATGGAGCCGCGATAGTGACGGCGACACAGGGCACGCACGGCAGCGCCACCGTCACTGGTACCACCATCAGCTATGTGGTGACCGGCCCCCAGGTGGCGGGGACGGACAGCTTCGAGTACACCATCACGGATGCTGACGGCGATTTTGCGAAGAGCACGATCAGCGTGACCATTGCAGCACCGCCACTGCCAACGCCACCGTTCAGTTCGACCGGCCAGCGCACTGGTGGTGGTTCAATCGACGGATGGGTGCTTGCGCTGTTCGGTGGTGCTGCGCTCATGCGATCCAGGACCCGGAAGCGTGGCTGACACCACGGACCCTGGGTCATGCAGCGGGCAGGACTCCCGGCTGTTCATTCCATGGTCAGCGACGCAAAAGATGCTGGTGGTGTGTGATTATGTCAAGCTTGGACATTGTCGCAGGTGCGTGCTTGTGTATATTCAGGCTTGAGGGAAAAGGCAAAGCAGGTGTGAACCTGCGACGCAAAGCCGCGGATCTCGCTTCCCGTGAGGGATGCATTTGGGGGGAGATGGCCGGGTTGTCACCTTCATCGCGATGGATGTCTTTGGATCGCTGAATGGTTCCGGACCTGGAGGACTGTTTTCATGGATAACAAGCAAAAAACGACGCTTGGCCTTGCCATTGCGGCAACGCTGGGCGCCGGTGTGGCCAGCGCAGCGGTGATTCCCGTCACGCTGGCGCAGTACACCACGTACAGCAACAACGGCGCATCGAACGCCAATATCAGCTCATCGACGGCGACCTGGGAGTACGACACGACGAGTGGCCTCATCTCGCAGACCGGTGGCACGCTCAACGCGCGTCTGAACACGACCCCGGCGACGACGCTGTTTCGTCATACCGCAACCGGGCTGGTGATCGGTGCCGGCGGGTCGGCCAGTGCCACCGCTTTCAACTGCATCGAGGGCAATTTTGGCGGCGCCGTTGGCGCTAACCTCTGCGGCAACTATACCTTCGGCGAAAACTACGAGGACGAGTCGACGGTGACCTATGCCGGCTCGACCGTGACCCGTGTCATGGGCGGTGATGACGTGGTCAGCGGTCCACCGCAGAGCGTGGCGGACTACAACGGCTTCACGACGCTGAGCTGGGTCGGCACGGCACTGACGTTGGGCAATGCAGTGTGCACGGTCGCCAACTGCTCGACGATCGCTGGCAGCCCGGCCTTCAACAAGGGCACCAGCATGGTGTTCAATGCGACGCAGGTTCCGGAGGTGCCGCTGCCGGCTGCGGCCTGGCTCTTTGGTCCGGCGATGCTCGCGGCCGGGCGCTACACGCGCCGTCGCAAGACTTCATGAGCTGACGTCATGTGCGGTCCAGGAGGGTCTGCCTCCCCGGTTCCGCCGGGCAAAGAACCCGCCTGCAGCGAGCCCCAAGGGGTTTCCTGCACGGCGGGTTCTCTCGTTTCAGGTCCATGCTGAAAGGCCCGGCGGCAAGCATGACCCGGGTGGCCGGCTGCAGCCCGATGTCGTGACCACAGCGTGGATAGACCTGCAAACGGTGCGCGTGACCAGTCGGTGCTTGTCCGTAACTAACGGATTTTTCTGGATTATATGCTTTACGCCTGTCCCAGCGCCACTGGCTGCTTATGTAAGAACATTGTGGCGGTGCCGATGTCGTCGGCTTACAGTCGAACACAAAGCTAAAAGGGCAAAACAGGCGTGAGCCTGTGACGCAAAGCCGACGGATCTCGCGGCTCTCCAGACCAGATGCTTCAGGGAGGGGGGAAGAGATGGCCGGGTTGCAGCTTGGGGAGACCTTGGTTGCCAACCGCTATCCGTTCCTGACCCTGGAGGACTGTTTTCATGGATAACAAGCAAAAGACGACGCTCGGCCTTGCCATTGCGGCGACGCTTGGCGCCGGCGTGGCCAGCGCGGCGGTGATTCCCGTCACGCTGACCCAGTACAGCTCGTACAGCAACAATGGTGCCTCTAATGGCAACATCAGCTCGTCGACCGCCACCTGGCAGTACGACACGACGAGTGGCCTCATTTCGCAGACCGGCGGCACGTTCAATGCACGCCTGAACACGTCCCCGGCCTCGACGCTGTACCGGCACATCACGA
The DNA here is from genome assembly GCA_964592735.1 of uncultured Chromatiaceae bacterium. Lineage (GTDB taxonomy): Bacteria > Pseudomonadota > Gammaproteobacteria > Steroidobacterales > QUBU01. The sequence goes on from CAZQGA010000131.1 coordinate 6,283, forward strand.
CGGGCCTGGTGATCGGCGCCGGCGGGCCGGCCAGTGCCACCACCTTCACCTGCCAGGAGGGCAACTTCGGCGGCATGGTGGGTGCCAGCATCTGCGGCAACTACATGTTCGGCGGGAATGGCGTCAGCGACTCGACGTTGGTCTACTCCGGCACGACCGTGACCCGCACCCTGGGCGGCGATGACTTCTCCATCGGTGCTCCGCAGAGCGTGGCGGACTACAACGGCTTCACGACGCTGAGCTGGGTCGGCACGG
>CAZQGA010000132.1:0-6520 GCA_964592735.1 uncultured Chromatiaceae bacterium
CGACCATGAAGTCGAGGAAGTGGCAGCCCTCGCCGATGATGCGCCCGCCACCGACGTCCGGGTCCTGCGCCCAGTGCGTCGCGGGGATCGCCCCGGCGTTGACGCGGTAGCTCATCACCAGCGGTTCGCGGTGGCCGGCGAAGAACCCGCGCGCCTTCACCCCGTGGCTCGAGAAGCCGCGGTTGAAGCCGACCATAAGTCGCAGGCCCTGCGCCTCATGCGCACGGTAAGCGGCAAGAATCGCGTCGAGTTCCTCCTCCGTGAGGCAGAGCGGCTTCTCGACGAAGACGTGCTTGCCGGCATCGAACGCTGCAATGACCATGCGCGCGTGGTCGGCGTGGCGCGTGCCGATCAGCACGGCGTTGACGGCCGGGTCCGCGAGCACGGCGGTGAAATCCGTGGTGCGCCCGGCGATGCCCAGGCGCTCCGCAAGCGCGTTGGTGGAAATGCCCGTGCCGCCACAGAGCCAGCGCAAAGACACACCCGGCTGGTCTTTCAGGTGTGGCAGCAGCATGTCGCGCACGTGGTTGCCCGCGCCGATGAGACCGAGCGACAGGCTGCCTGCGGGAACCGCCGCAGCCATCGCGCCCTTGTTCTCCGGCCGGCTCGCCACCGCGCCCGCCGGCAGCGGCGGATACTCGAGCAGGATGCCGAGGTACGGTTCGCTGCCCGCCATCATCATCTGGTACGCGGTTTCCGCTTCCGCGATACCGTAGCGATGGCTCGTCAGCGCCTTGACGTTGACCCGCCCGGCCTGGATCAGCCAGAGGAAGGCCGCCATGTTGCGCTGCTCGGTCCAGCGCACGTAGCCGTAGGGATAGTCCTGCCCCTTCTCCTCGTAGGCCGGGTCGTAGCGGCCCGGGCCGTAGGACATGGACAGGCGCAGCTCGAGCTCCTTCTTGTAGTAGGGCTCGCGCGGCAGGTCCATGCCCACCGCACCGACCACGACGACGCGGCCCTTCTGCCGGCAGATCTCGCCAGCCACGGCCACGGGGCCGCTCTCGCGCGTGCTCGCGGTGATGACAACCGCATCCGCGCCCTGCCACTGGCTCAGCGCCTGCGTCGCGGCGGGCAGCTCACCCGGCAGCACCGCGGCGTCCGCGCCGAAGGAACGGGCGAGATCGAGCTTGTCGGCAGCGATGTCGCTCGCAATCACGCGGCAGCCATTCGCCTTCAGGATCTGCACCGTGAGCTGGCCGAGAAGCCCGAGGCCGATCACCGCCACCACGTCGCCGAGGCGTGGTTCGGCCTGGCGCACGCCCTGCAGCGCAATCGCACCGAGGGTGACGTAGGCGGCTTCCTCGAAGCTCACGCCATCGGGCAGCCGCACGCAGAGGTTCTTCGGCACCCAGACCATCTCCGCGTGCGAGGCATAGCCCTGGCCCGCGCAGGCGACGCGATCACCGACGGCGAAACCCTGCACGTCCGGGTCCACGTCGACCACCACGCCCGCACAGCTGTAGCCCAGTGCCACCGGTGAGTCCAGGCGCTGGAACACCATCTTCATGGTGTCGGCGAGGCCATCCTTGCGTACCTTGTTCAGCACCTTGCGGACCATGTCCGGGCGCTCCATGGCCTTGCCGACCAGGTTCTTGCGCGCCACGCTGACGGTGGACTTCTCCGTGCCGGCGCTGATCAGCGAAGCCGCGTTGGCAACGACCAGCCCGCCGCTGCGCCCGGTGGGCTCGGGCACCTCCTGCACGCTCAGCTCGCCGCTGCGGTAGTTCTGTACGACCTGTCGCATCTGTTGGGGTCCGTTGTCGTGTCTGGCCAGCCCTGGTCTTTATGGGCCTTTATGGATTGATGGTGGCCTGCTGGGGTCCGGTCATGCTACCAGAAAGCCCGGTCTGCCCAAGGACTTGCAGCACCTTCCTGGAATTTCCCCAGCGCCATTCCATCTCCTGGTTTTACCCTGGCTGACCCCGGTGGGAGCCGGACCGGGGCTTGCTCAGGCTCGCTCGAACCGGTAGCCGAACTCCAGCGGGAGTTCTCCCCGCCGCACCAGCACGACCACGGTAGTCTCGTACCGAAGGCCAAACTCCGGGCACCAGGCGCCCTTGCGAAGTTCCACCGCAGCCTCGCCCCGGACCGTGATTCGCAGCACAGGGCGGCCCTCACGACGCACCAGGTATTGTTTACGGGGTCCACCGGACCCATCGGGGGCACCAGATCCGTCACCTGCTGCCTCGACGCTGCACGCCGGATGCAGGTTTATGTAGCTTTCAACCAGGTGCTCGCCAGCGCCGGTGATGCGGTCAGCAACCTCCCAGGTCCCGGCCAGGCTCGCCGTGATGCGGCGCTCATGCACGATGCAGCCCGGCAGGCGCCGGTAACCATCGTGGGCGCCCTCGAACACCAGGCGCCCGTCCTCCAGCAGACTGAGGCGCGCGTGGAGCGGCCGCGCCCGGCGCGCCACCCGGAATGCACCCCAGAGCTCGGTCTGGTCCTGCCCATCCACCCGCACCGTGTTGTGCGCTGCCGTGCCGCGCAGCGCCGCGCGAAACGGCGTCGTCTCATAGTCATAGGTGCCGCTGTCCACCACCACGCGCTCACCGTCGAGGCAGAGTTCGTAGCTCAAGAGATCCGCGTGCATGTGGCCGGGCTGGTAGTCCGGCCCACCCGGCCCGCAGTCGATCAGCAGGCTGTCACCGCCGGCGCGGTAGCCGAAGTAGCCGGTGTGGGGGAACTCGATGCGGACTGGCCTGCCATCCGCGCCCGAGCCCTGCAACACACCCGTACCGGGCACAGCGGCTGCATAGTCGAGGATGTCGACCGCCGGCCGTGTGATGCCGAGTGCGGCATCGTTGAACAGCGGGATCTCGCCATCACCTCCACGGATCCCGTCGAGGAAGCGCGTGGCGCGCAGCGCTGCTGCCGCCAGCCGTTCCCGCGCAGCAAGCGGCAGCCTGCCGGGGCAAATGCTGTCCCAGTTGAGCACGTCCAGCACATCCTCGAGCACGATGCAGTGGTACATCGCACTACGCTCGATGTGCCCGCCGTCCGGCAGGAATTGCTCGTCCGTCTCGGCGAGCAGCAGGCCGAGGCCGTGTTGCAGCCAGGCCTCCGCCGCCGGACCGGAGAACGCCATGCCACCCATGACCAGCGCCTTGGCGTTCTTGTAAAGATGATTGGCGAGCAGGTGGTGCTCGACGTCATGGTGCAGTGCCTCGAGTTGCTGGCCGAGGCTCGCGAGCCAGCCTGCCGGCACCTCGCCCGTGTACGCCCTGCCCTGTCTTGCCAACAGGTGCTTCAGCCAGTTCACGGTCCGCAACGACAACGGATAGGGCTCCCAGCCATCGCCGCTGCCGGCGGGCACCCGCGCGATCCAGTCATTGACCAGAGCGTCCTTGTCGGCCGGGCTGAAGACCGGCCAGTGCAGGAAGTCGAAATAGTGCAGGTTGTAGCGCCAGAGCTTGGGGCTGTCGCTGGCCTGCCAGTCCGGGTGTGGCAAGTTGAATGGCCGCGTGATGCCCACGAAGGCAATCTGCCCCGCTACGACACCGGAGGGTACCGGTGGCAACAGGAACGCCACCCGTGGCTGCTGGAGGGAAGAGAGTTGCAGGGGCTGCGGGGCCGGGCCCGGCACGCGCTGCGGCCGCAACCGCCGCCACAACTGGTTGCGGATCTGGCGCAGCTTCAGGTGACGCACCGTCCGGGCGTAGAGCAGCGGGCGTCGCAGCCAGTTCATCGCAGCAATATAGCTGCCGGCTCCTGGGGCGGCAATGAACGGGAGCCGACGGTGAAGCCGATCCCAACACGGGGCCGTGCAGGTTGCCAGCGGCAGTCCCGTGGCTGAAGATGCCGCTTGGCAAGGATCCTGGCTCCATGGAATACGTCAAGGCACCAGCGCTGTTCAAGATCCGCAAGGCGCTGTGTTATGGGCGGCTTTACGGTTCCCGGCGCATCCTCATGCGCAGCACCAGCGACACCTGACATGTGCGGCATCGCCGGTTACGCGGGTACGCATGATCCCGCGCTGCTCGCCTCCATGCTCGGTGCCATGGCCCACCGGGGTCCGGACAACCAGGGGCTGTGGACCAACGAGTCTGCCCGGGTGGGCCTCGGGCACCGGCGGCTGTCGATCATCGACCTCTCCGCAGCGGGCAATCAGCCCATGTGCACGCCCGACGGATCCCTGGCGCTCAGCTACAACGGCGAGATCTACAACTTCCAGGAACACCGGGCGGCGCTCGAGCGCGAGGGCGTGACCTTCCACAGCCACAGCGACACCGAGGTGTTGCTGCGCCTCTACGAGCGCCACGGCCTCGACGCACTCACCAGGCTCAACGGCATGTTCGCCTTCGCGCTCTGGGACAGCCGGAAGGCACGACTCATCCTTGCCCGCGACCACGCCGGCATCAAGCCGCTGTACTACTGCGAGCATGGCGATGCGCTGTACTTCGCCTCGGAGCTGAAGTCCCTGCTGCGCATCCCCGGCCTGCCGCGACGGCTGAACGCGGCGGCGCTACACGATTACCTGACGTTCCTCTGGGTGCCGGGTGAAGACACCATGATCGAGGGCATCCGCAAACTGGAACCCGGCCACTACCTGCTGTGGGAGCGTGGCCAGCTGACCACCCGGCGCTGGTTCAACATGGAGTTCATCGCGGACCACGGCCCCTCCGAAAGCGAGTGGATCGAGGCCATCCGTACGACCTTTCGCCAGGCGGCTACCGCGCAGATGGTCGCCGACGTGCCGCTCGGCGCCTTCCTCTCCGGCGGGCTCGACTCCTCGAGCATCCTCGCCGCCATGCGCAACGCCTACCCGGACCGCGAGATCACCGCCTACTCGGCGCGCTTCCCGCCCGGGGAGATGGCCGCCGAGCAGGGCGTGGACGACCAGCCGTTCGCCGAAGCGGTGGCCCGCCACCTGCGGCTGCGGCTCGCCAGCGTGGACATCCGGCCTGATGTGATCCGGCTGCTGCCCCTGATGGTCTATCACCTCGATGAGCCCGATGCCGACCCGGCGGTCTTCCCCTCCTACCTGATCGCCAGGCAGGCGCGCGAAGACGGCATCAAAGTACTGCTATCCGGCACCGGTGGCGACGAGGTGTTCTTCGGCTACCGCAGCCACGCCGCCATCGCACGCCTCAACAGCCTGCGGCGGCTGCCGCGGCCGCTGCTTAGCCTGGCACTCGGTGGCACGGCCAGCCTTGCACGCCGCCTCACTGGCGCCTCTGCGCCGATGGCACGGCGCCTCGCCAAGTTCCAGCGTGCACTCGGCACGCGCTCGCGCCTGGACCGCCACCTGGCACTCGTCGACTGGTCCGCGCCCGAGGTCCGTGCGCGGCTGCTGGGCGCAAGCGATGTGGCCGGCGCTCCTGCCTGCTTCAGCCGCTACGACGCGGCCTTCCAGGGCAGCGGCGAGTTGAACCACCACTCCTTCCTCCTCACGCAGACCTTCCTCGCTGCCCACAACTTCCTCTATACGGACAAGTCCAGCATGGCCGCATCGCTCGAAGTGCGCGTACCGTTCATGGATCTCGACGTCATGCGGCTGGCAGCACGCATTCCCGAGGAATTGATGATGCGCGGACATGTGACGAAGTACCTGCTCAAGCGCGCCATGGAGCCCTGGCTGCCGCACGAGGTGATCTACCGGCCGAAGGCTGGTTTCGGCGCACCACTGCGAAAATGGGTACAGCAGGATCTGGCCGGCGTGCTCAACGAATTGCTCTCACCCACACAACTGCGTGCCCGTGGCCTCTTCGACCCCGCCACCATCGCCCGATTGCGCAGCGAAACCGCCGCCGGCCATGCCGACCACGCCTATTTGCTTTATGCGCTGGTGAACTTCGAGATCTGGCAACGCACGTTCATCGACCAGCCGGGGGAGCGCGTGGTGTTGTGAAGCAGGGATGGACGCTGGCTGCGGGCGATGCGAGGCAGCACCACGATTGTTAAATGAAATCTGGACTTTGCCCGGCAGGTTTGCGGTAATGCTGCCGTGTCTTCCTGGCGAGCAACTAAGCTGACACTGACCCGATGGCTCTGGGGGGCCGGCCTCCTCGCGCTCGTCGTGCAGTTCCCGCTGCTCGGCTACTTCGCGCTGCGCCCGATCGCGTTCCAGTGGACCAACGTCATCAGGCCTGGCGTTATCCCGGAACTGCATGCGGGGACATCACAATTCCTGGACGTGCGGGCGGTGATCAGCCGCATCCCCTACGACTCCCTGGCACAGGTCTACGCCATCAACCCGCCCGACCGCTACCAGCGCACGATCATCGAGGGCAATGGCAACTGCTCGAACTTTGTCAACGGCCTCGCCTACCTGCTGGTGAACGAGGAAATTCCGTTCCAGATCGTCCACTTCTTCGAGATCGACGGATTCCTGACGGGAGTTGGGCATAGCGTGATCAACGCGGCGTACGAACTGAACGACCAGAAACGCATCGGGATCGTCGACGTTGCAGAAGGTGGTATCCCGATGACTGGCAGCCGATACCTGACGGTAGCGGATCTCCAGACACACGGGCTGGCATCTGTATCCATCGCACCCCTGGGAGCACGACAGGGAGAC
>CAZQGA010000133.1:0-6505 GCA_964592735.1 uncultured Chromatiaceae bacterium
CGAGTTCCTGTGCGGTCAGCACCGGCGTCACCATGAGCAGCATGTCGCTGGCTGCCAGCAGCCGCAGGCCGATATGCCTGGAATCGCTGCCGACCACATGGCGCGGCGGCTCGAGGTTTTCCGAGACGAAGGTTTCGATGATGACGCCGAGGTCAGATGCCCTGGAGTAGGGCACCAGCCACGGATAACCCTGCAGGTCGGCGAGCTGCAGGCCGTGTCGGCCCGCCAGCGGATGACCCGTCCGCACGACGACCACATCGCTGGTGGAGTAGATCAGCTCGCGGGCGAAACCTTCGTCGAGCTCATAGCTGCTGACTCCCGCTGCGATGAAGTCGAATTCCCCGTCATAGAGCCGCTGGCGCAATTGCTCGGAATAGCCCTCGACGAGGTTCACCCGCACGTCAGGCAGGGCCGCGCGCAGGCGCAGTACGGCGTTGGCGATGACCTTGCCGGGAAACGATTCGCCGACACCCACCGTCACCGTGCCCGACTGGCCGGCGGCCAGGCAGTGCAGTTCTTCCCGTGCACGGGCCGCCCCGGCGATCTGCGCGCGGGCATGGCGCACCAGCGCATCGCCGAAGACGGTCGGCCGGGTGACGCCGCCGGGGCTGCGATCGAAGAGGCGCACGCCGAGTTCGGCCTCCAGGTTGGCGAGGCCCGCACTCAGCGCCTGCTGGGTGAGCCCCAGGTGCTTGGCGGCTGCCGCGAGGCTGCCCTGTTCCAGTACCGCAAGAAAGCGTTCGAGCTGTTTCAGTTCCATGGTTGCTTCCTGTCGCCGCGGTGGCCGGCGAGCCGGCAGTCTAGCGTCCCGACGGGCCTGCGTACTCACGCCCGCCCATGTGCTGGTAACCTGCGTCCTGCCATGCTCAGTTACCAGCACGAATACCATGCCGGCAATCATGCCGATGTCCTCAAGCACGCCGTCCTGGTGCAGGTGCTCGGTGCACTGCTGCGCAAGGACAAGCCGCTGCGCGTCCTCGACGCCCACGCGGGTTCCGGCCTGTACGATCTCGGCAGCCGCGAGGCACGCCGCAACGCCGAGCATGCCGGCGGCATCGCGCGGGTGCTGGCAGCGCCTGATCCGCCGCCAGCGCTGATGCCCTACCTCGACGCCGTGCGCGCATGCAATGGCAGCGGGCGGCTGCGCCGCTACCCGGGCTCCCCCCGGCTTGCCCACTCGCTGCTGCGCCCGGTCGACCACCTGGTGCTGATGGAGCTGCATCCGCGTGCGCTCGCTCTCCTGCGGCGCCTGTACGGACGCAATCCGCAGGTGCATGTCCACGAGCGCGACTGTTTCGAAGGCCTGCCCGGATTGCTGCCGCCGCCCGAGCGTCGCGGTGCGGTGCTCATCGATCCGTCCTACGAGGTGAAGGACGACTATGCCCGTGTCGTTGAATTGCTGGCGGATTGCTACCGGCGCTGGCCGACGGGTGTTTACCTGCTCTGGTATCCGCTGGTCCGCGGCCGCGCGGGCGAACGTCTTCCGGCGCGCGTGGCAGCGCTCGGCATCCGGCGGGTCTATCACCTTGCCGTCGAGGTCGAAGGCAAGGGCTACGACGGCATGCGTGGCTCGGGCATGCTGGTGGTGAACCTTCCCTACGGCGTCGATGCGCAACTCGCGCCGCTGGCGCCGTGGTTGTGGCGCACGCTGGCGGTCGAGGGACGTGGCCGATTTGCCGCTGGGTGGCTGGTGCCGGAGTGACTTGCTTGCGCGCTGCTGCCGGATGTAACAGCAGTGCGTGCCCATGGCGGTGCCCATGGCGGTGCCGGTGTTACGGTTATTCGGTTATTAGCGCTGGTGTCGCCCCAAGACTTACCGGATCCGGTCAACAACCGAATAACCGTAACACCGGCACCGCGGTAATCCACCGGGGATAGAATCACCGTATGGAAAGGAGTCAGTTGATGAAAGCCAGGAACCGCATCTGGATGGTCCGCAGCATTCTGCTCGGTCTTTCGATTTTCGCCCTGGGTGCCGGTGCCCATGACGAGCCCGCAGGAGATGCCGCGGTAACGAACCTGTTTGCGACGGCACTGGCAGGCATCCCCGGCAAGGAAGGCGTGATACTCACCGTCGAGTATCCGCCGGGAGGTACTTCAGCCAGTCATCGCCATAACGCCAATACATTTGTCTACGTACTTGAAGGCAGCGTGGTCATGCAGGTGGCCGGCGGTCCGGAGCAGACCCTGTCCGTCGGGCAGACGTTCTACGAGTCGCCGAGCGACATCCACACCGTCTCACGCAATGCCAGCGACTCGAAGCCCGCGAAGATCCTCGTGTTCTTCGTCAAGAACCAGGGCGCACCATCGACTGTGCCGGTTAAATAGCAGCTCCGGCATCAGCCCGTGATGCTGCCGTTCACCGCTGCCGGAATCGTCACGGCCTTCGCTGCCGGGCACCTCACGGCGGAGACGCTGGTGAGCGAGGTCTTACGCCGTTGTGAAGCCGGCCACGACCTGCGCGCGATCATCAGCCAGGATCCGGCACGCCTGCTGGCTGCGGCCCGTGCGGCGGACAGCCGTCATCGCAGCGGCGTGGCTGCGCGACTGCTGGAGGCGGTGCCAGTGCTCGTCAAGGACAACATCGACACCCATGACTATCCGACGAGTGCCGGTACACGGGCCCTGGCTGGCGACGTGCCGGCGCGTGATGCCAGCGTCGTGCGTCGCTTGCGCGAAGCTGGCGCACTGCTGGCGGGCAAGGCGAATCTCTACGAGCTCGCCGTGGGTGGCGACGGCACCAACCGGATCTTCGGTGACGTTGGCAACCCTTGGCGACCAGGACTGTCGCCGGGCGGCAGCAGCAGCGGTTCGGCGGCAGCGGTCGCCGCGCGCCTGGTGCCGGCCGCCCTGGGCACCGACACGAATGGTTCGGTGCGGGCGCCGTGCTCGCACTGTGGCCTCGCTGGTTTTCGCCCGTCCTTCCGGCGTTATCCGGGAGACGGCATCATCCCGCCGACGCCGACCCGCGACTCGGTGGGACTCATGGCGACCGCCGTGGGCGACCTGCACCTGCTGGACCAGGTGCTGGCCGGTGAGCGCTACGAGCTGCCCGACGTGGCGATCCGTGGCCTGCGCCTCTCCCGTCCGCGCGGGCATTTCGAGGCGGGCATCGACGCACGGACAAGGTGTGTGATCGATGCGGCCGTCGCGCTCCTGCAGGCTCACGGTGCCATCATCATCGACACCGGGATCCCGGAGTTGTCCGCCCTGACCGCGCGTGCGGCCTGGCCGATTTCGGCTTACGAAGTGATCCGTGACCTGCCAGGCTACCTGCGCCAGCGCGGGACGTCGGTCGGCATCGAGGAGATCCAGGCTGGCATCGCCCTGCCGCTGGCAGCGCAGCGCTTCCGGCCACGGGCGAAGGATGCAGCGGCGCTCGAGCGGCTGCGCCAGTCTTACGATGAGGCGATGACCGTGCATCGTCCGCAGTTGCAGGCCCTGCTGGCCGCGCATTTCCGTGGCCACGGTGTCGCGGCAATGGTTTATCCGACGACTCCGGCGCCTGCCCCGCCGGCCAGGGCCGACAGCGGTGGCACTGCCGCCGGTGGTGACAAGTCGGCGATGCTCGCGGCCAGCACGATGATCCAGAACACGGTGTACCAGAGTGCCGCAGGAATCCCGAGCCTGACGGTGCCAGCGGGCTTGACCGCCGATGGACTGCCCGTCGGCCTCGGCTTCGACGGTCCGCCCGGCAGCGATGCACGGTTGCTCGCCCTCGGTCGCGCATTCGAGCAACTGCGAGGTCCGTTCCCCGCGCCGCCGGGGGCGGGTGTTGCTGATCCGTGACGCAACGCTGCCGCAGTACGGTGCCGGTGTTACGGTTATTCGGTTATTGTGCTGGTGTCGCCTCAAAGACTTACCAAATCGGGTGAATAACCGAATAACCGTAACACCGGCACCGGCACCGATGGCGGCGATGGACATCTCGCGGCTGACACTGTGCCTCCAATCAGCGAGCATGTGCGCAGCATTGCTGCTTGTGGAGGATGCGAGTCATGTTAAAGAGCATCGCCATCGTCACCCTCGTTGTACGCAGCCTGTTGGGTGTGGAGTCCGCCTGGCAGGAAGGACTGCACTACACCACCGCCGTACACGGTGAGGTTTCTACCGAGCTCGCCGGCGCCTGGGATGCGCCGGCCATGGCCGGCCAGCCCTATGTGCTGATGCGCCCTGCGAGTGGTGCCAACGTGCTCGTGCGGATCATCGAAGCGCCAGCTGGCGCGACGGTGCCCGAGCCCTACATGACCCACGGCTGGAACGCGACGGAACTGCTGGTGAAGGAGCCCGACGCGCTCGCGCAGCAGTTGCCGGCCACGGGTTTCCGGGTGACTGGCCCGCCCGCCAACCTCGGTGCAGGTGAGAAGGCGCCACGGGCCATGCAGGTGATCGGCCCCGGCAACGAGTTGCTGTACCTCACGCGGATCATTCCGGGTGGCCTGCCGTATGACCTCGGTACGGCACAAAGCCCGGTGGACCGCGTGTTCATCACCGTGGTGGGTGGTGCAAGCATCGATGCGCTGCGCGACTTCTACACCAATATCCTGGGGTTGCCGGTGGGTGAGGCCAGTCAATGGCGTATCAGTGGCCTGTCCCGTGCCCACGGCTTGCCGGCAGAGACGACCTTCCCGCTGGCGATTGCCCGGCTGCCGAAAGATTTTCTCATCGAGCTCGATGGCTATCCCGCCGGTGCGCAGCCACGCGCACGGGCGCCGGGCGCCCTGCCGGGCGGCATGGCGATGGTCAGCTTCACCACCGGCCATATCGCCGATATCAAGGCGCGCTGGCGCCAGCGTCCAGTGACGGTCTGGGACTTCCCCTACGACGGGAGGCACGTTGCGGTCACGACGGGGCCCGCGGGGGAGTGGATCGAAGTGATCGAGCTGCGCCCTGCGGGGCCGGGCTCGTTGCCTTAACCCGCGCTGTCTGCATCCGGATCTTTGCGCCTGGCTGCGCTGCCACGGACGAGCCCTGCCGGATAGCGTGTTTCGTTCAGTGCGATCTTGCGCTGTGCAGCATCGGCAAGATTCACATCGAGCCGGTCAGCGAGTTGCACCAGGTAGAGGAGTACGTCGGCCAGTTCCAGTGCCACCGCTTCGCGCTGATCTGGCGCCAGCACATCGCTTTGTGCGGGGGTCAGCCACTGGAAGTGTTCGAGCACCTCGCCCGCTTCGGCGGCGAGCGCCATGGCGAGGTTCTTCGGTGCATGGAACTGCGCCCAGTCACGTTCTGCAGCGAAACGGCGCAGCCGGATGCGCAGGTCATCGAGCTCAGTCATCTGGCATTTCTCCAGGCGGGCGCGGCAGCCGCGGCTGCCCATTCTGCTACCATGCCTGCGCAAGCATCGCACGCGCCGGGAGTCGGCCATGAAGCGCAAAGTACTGACGATCCTGTTGACGGCTTCACTGGCCCTCGTCGCGACCGGTGTCCCGGCTGCAACTCCAGCACCTGCCGGCAAGCAGGCGCAGCGCCAGGCGCGCGTGCGCGGTGGGGAAACCGTACCGCTTGCCAATTCGAAGCTGAGCGCCGGGCAGCTTTCGGTGATGCGCCCGGGCTATCGCAGCCTGCGCCCGAAGCTGCGCGGCAACGCCGAGTAAGCATCGGCGAGCCTGTCATCGGCTGCGCAGGATCTTCTTCAGTTCCCGTGCCACTGCATCGGCCAGCGGCGCGTCTTCCTGCGCCAGGCCGCGAACCGACAGATACACGCGGCTGGTGATCGGGATTTCGGTCCACTGCTCGCTGGCACCCGGTGCCTGGCGCCGGCCGGACATGGCCGGGCGAATTTCGAGTTCCCGGAGCAACTGGCCGAGATCACCGGCAGCTTCTGCCGTCGTTCCGGCCGTTGCGGCTGTGCCCAGGGGGGGGGCTGCAGCTGTGCTTGAGGGCACAGGGCTCCCGGCCACGGGCTGGGTTGGTGCCTGGGTGGACAACGGGGTGACGGAAGGCGTGCCGAAGCGCTGGCGGATGCCGGCATCTGCCAGTCCGTAGCTGCGCCGCGGGCCCGTCGGGCCGAACAGGCTGGGGGTGGGTTGCGATGGAGCGGCTGCTGCCCCGGGCATTGTGCCGCTCACCGGTGCAGTTATGGTTTCCGGACTTGCTTCAGGCTGTGAGACGGGGTGCGGTGCTGGAGCCGGGGTCGCTGCCGGGGGCGTCGACACAACTGCGGGCTGCGCCAGTTCCTCGAGCAGCGGCCCGAGTTCGTCCATCGGCATGCCGCGCTCGACCAGTACGCTGATCCGCTCGGGCGTGAGCCCGTCGAGCAGGAGGCCGATCTCACGCAGGGTCACCGTGCCGCTGCGGCCCTGGTCCTGGAGATCCTTGAACCCACGGATGAAGCGCAGCCGGAGCAGGGCCTCCTGCGGGTAGCGCGTATGGGGACCGCGCCGGCCGGCGCGGGGTACGAGACCCTGCTGCAGGTAATAGACGATGGTGCGGCGGTCGAAGCCCGAGATGGCCTGCATCTCGGTGATGGAATAGGTCCGTGACGCCAACATGTTGAAAATGT
>CAZQGA010000134.1:0-6457 GCA_964592735.1 uncultured Chromatiaceae bacterium
CTTCTCCAGCACCCTCTCGGCATGGCGCAGATCGCGGTTGATCTTCGTGCGCCCGCGCCAGGGTGATTTGACCAGCCAGTCGATGTAGTTGCGCACCACCGTCGCCTCGGCCGACATCGGCGACATCATCTTCAGCTTGTTGAGTTCTGATGCAGCCTTGTCACGGGCTTCCCTGGACATGCCGGCCCGGCTGATCTTCTGCTCGAGGTCAGCGATCTCGTTCGGCGCATCCTCCATGTCGCCAAGCTCTTTCTGGATCGCCTTCATTTGCTCGTTGAGGTAATACTCCCGCTGGCTCTTCTCCATCTGCTGCTTGACGCGTCCACGGATGCGCTTTTCGATCTGCAGCATGTCGATCTCGGTATCAACGAGGCCGAGCACGTGCTCGAGGCGCTCACGCACACCGTCTATTTCGAGAATCCGCTGCTTGGCCTCGAGCTTCAGCGACATGTGGGCGACCACGGTATCAGCAAGGCGGCCCGGCTGGTCGATACCCATCAACGAGGTCAGGATCTCGGGCGGAACCTTCTTGTTGAGCTTTACATAGTTTTCAAACTGGGAAACGATCGAGCGCTTGAGCACGTCGAGTTCCCGGGCATCGATGGTCTCGTCCTCGGCAATCAGCTCGATATCCGCCGAAAAATATTCACCCGCATGGCACTCGAGCAGGCGGGTCCGTGCCCCGCCTTCGACCAGCACCTTGACCGTGCCGTCCGGCAGCTTCAGCAGCTGCAGGATTGTCGCCAGCGTGCCTACCGCGTAGATATCTTCCAGGCCGGGATCATCGACATCGGCCTGCTTCTGCGCTACCAGCAGGATTTGCTTGCCAGCGCCCATGGCGGTATCGAGCGCCAGGATGGATTTCTGGCGGCCCACGAACAGCGGGATCACCATGTGGGGATAGACCACCACATCACGCAGCGGAAGGACTGGAACGCTCTTGTGCAACTGCTGGTCGTCTGTCATCTGCTTCTCCGTCATCCCTGATTCAGCCCTGGGGCGCGTCCGCACAGCCAGGCGACCGCCAGCTCCCCGCGTTCAGGAGCGGCTCGAGCCCGCCAGCCGCGGTGCCGCAGCCTCTTCAGATTCGTAGATCACGTAGGGCCTGGTCTCACCGAGGATGACGGTCTCGTCGATCACGACCTTGCGGGCGTTCGTCATCGACGGGAGGTCGTACATGGTATCGAGCAACACGCCCTCGAGGATCGTGCGCAGCCCGCGAGCGCCAGTCTTGCGCTGCATGGCCTTCAGCGCCACCGCACGCAGGGCATCCTCCCGGAACTCGAGCTCACAGCCTTCCATCTCGAAGAGCTTCTGGTACTGTTTCGTCAGCGCATTGCGCGGATCTACCAGAATACTGATGAGCGCCTTCTCGTCGAGCTCATCCAGCGTGGCTACCACGGGCAGGCGCCCGACAAACTCCGGGATAAGGCCAAACTTGATCAGGTCTTCGGGTTCCACATCCATCAGCACCTGACCGATGCTCGGCTCCTCGGCTGTACTCTTGATCTCGGCAACGAAACCTATGCCACCCGACTGGGAACGCTTGCGGATGATCTTTTCGAGGCCTGCAAAGGCGCCGCCAACGATGAACAGGATATTGGTGGTATCGACCTGCAAAAATTCCTGCTGGGGATGCTTGCGGCCACCCTGGGGCGGTACCGATGCCACAGTACCCTCGATGAGCTTCAGGAGCGCCTGCTGCACGCCTTCGCCGGACACATCCCGCGTGATGGAGGGATTGTCAGACTTGCGCGAGATCTTGTCGATTTCGTCGATATAGACGATGCCGGTCTGCGCCTTCTCCACATCGTAGTCGCACTTCTGCAGAAGCTTCTGCACGATATTCTCAACATCCTCGCCGACATAGCCCGCCTCCGTGAGCGTGGTCGCATCGGCGATGGTGAACGGCACATTGAGCAGCCGTGCCAGTGTTTCCGCGAGCAGGGTCTTGCCACAGCCGGTCGGGCCGATCAGCAGGATGTTGCTCTTGGCGATCTCGACGTCCTTCTTGCCGGCCTCGCTGGAGCGGTTCTCCAGGCGCTTGTAGTGGTTGTAAACGGCAACAGAAAGAACCCTTTTGGCGCGCTCCTGCCCGATCACGTACTCATCCAGGACAGCGTTGATTTCGTGGGGCTTCGGCAGCTTCGCGCTGCGCTGCTCCGTGCGGTCCTCGAGCTCCTCCCGGATGATGTCGTTGCAGAGCTCGACACACTCATCACAGATGAAGACCGACGGGCCCGCTATGAGCTTGCGGACCTCATGCTGGCTCTTGCCGCAGAATGAGCAGTAGAGCAGCTTGCCGTCGTCATTTCGTCCACGGGTCTCGTTCGACATGTCGTCCTCGGTTCCTGCCGCGGGCGCTTTTCAGCGAGCCCGCACCACCATCCCGGCTTCCTGCCGGTATATATCACGCACCAAGCAGCCGGAGCAAAGCACCCAGGTCGCGTTTCCAGACAATATCTTCAATCCGGACCTCAGCCTGGACCGATGGCGCCCGTCGCAACGGCTGCACGATGCGCCAGCACCGTATCGATGATGCCGTACTCGGCAGCTTCCTGGCCGCTCATGAAGTAATCGCGGTCGGTGTCCCGCTCGATGCGCTCGAGCGGCTGGCCCGTGTGCTTCATGAGGATCTCGTTGAGACGCGAACGCGTCTGCAGGATTTCCTTGGCGTAACGGTCAAAGTCCGAGGCCTGGCCCTGGAAGCCACCGAGAGGCTGGTGGATCATCACCCGCGAGTGTGGCAGGCAGTAGCGCTTGCCCTTGGCACCGCCAGCCAGCAGCACCGCTCCCATGCTGGCCGCCTGGCCGACACAGGTCGTGCTGACATCGGGCTTGATGAACTGCATGGTGTCGTAGATGGAAAGGCCCGCACTGACCGATCCCCCCGGTGAATTGATGTACAGGTGGATGTCCTTGTCGGGATTTTCCGACTCCAGGTACAGCAACTGCGCCACGACCACGTTGGCAGCATAGTCCTCTACCGGTCCGATCATGAACACGACGCGCTCCTTGAGGAGCCGCGAGTAGATGTCATAGGAGCGCTCGCCCCGCGCAGTCTGCTCAACCACGATCGGCACGAGATTAAGAGCCTTGGTATCCATGCAGTCCACAATCCTTTCTACACGCCCATCAACTGGCCGAAGGAAATGCTCCTGGCCGTAATCCTGGCCCGCTCCATGAGCCAGGACATGACCTGCTCTTCGAGCACCGAGTTCTCGACCTGCGTCATCAACTGGGGATTTTGCAGGTAAAGGTTGCGCACTTCCTGGGGCTGGTCATACGACTGGCAGAGCTCGTCAAGCTTCTGGTCCAGCCGAACCTGGTCCACCGTCATGGACTGCTCGCGGATCAACTCGCCCAGAATCAGCCCGACGCGCACACGCCGTCGGGCCACCTCGTCATAGGCATCGCCTGCCTGGCCATCAGCCGCACCAGCGCTGCGCATGGCTTCCGACTGGAGATGCGCCGCTTCGCGGGACACCATGACCGCGGGCACGTCCACGGGATTGGCTTCCAGCAACTGCTCGATGAGCTGGCGGCGCATTTCAGCCTGCACCTTGGCAGCCGCCTCACGCTCCAGGTTGTCGCGCACCAGGCGCCTGAACTCGGCCAGTTCACCACTCGGGACATCAAAGCCGCGGACAAAGTCGGCATCCACGGCCGGCAATTCCAGGGCCGCCACCTCATGCAGGTGCGCCTGGAAGGTCACCGTCTGCCCACGCAGCTTCTGCTCGTAGTAATCGCCCGGGAAGGTGACCTGGAAGGACTTCCCGGCGCCCACCTCGATACCCACCAGGTTCGACTCGAACTCTGCGAGCATCCGCCCCTCACCAATCACGATACCGAAGCGTTCGGCATTGCCACCCTCGACGGGCTCACCATTCAGGGTGCCAGCAAAGTCCACCACGACGCGGTCGCCGCTGGCCGCGGCACGTGCTGCCGGTTGCCACTGGCCACGCTGCCGGCGCAGGCGCTCGATGGTCTGGTCAATATCGGCATCACTGACCGCCGGCTCGGCCTTCTCGATGGCCAGGCCGTCGAGACCAGCCACCTTGAACTCCGGGTAAACCTCGAAGATCGCCGTATAGACAATTCCCTGCCCGGCCACCTCCGGGTCGCTCTCGATGCGGGGGCTGCCAGCCGGCCTGAGCTTCTCTCGGGAAATGGCCTCTGAATAACTGGACTGGACCACGTCCTGGACGACTTCCCGGCGGATCTGCGTTCCGAAACGCTGCCGGACCACGCCCTCCGGCACCTTGCCGGGACGGAAACCCTTCAGGCGTACCGTCCGCGCAGCCGACTTGAGCCGGGTCTCCACCTCCCGCTCCACCCGGTCCGCTGGTACTTGCACCCGCAGGCGCCGCTCCAGACCCGCCCCTGCCTCCAATGAAACCTGCACGTCCGTCAAAGCTGATTCCTTGCTCAAATGTTTGTCTCACGCTGGAGACGGGATCGGCGGCCCAGGTGGTGCGAAAGGAGAGACTCGAACTCTCACGGGTTGCCCCACAGGAACCTAAATCCTGCGCGTCTACCAGTTCCGCCACTTTCGCGCGCCAGCCACGCCTCCAGCGGCGCCCGCCATTATAACCAAGAGCCCCGGCAGCCCCGGTATGTAGCGCACCCACTAAAAGCACGGGCCTCGGAAGCCTGCCCTGCTGCCGCTCAGCTGGGAGGATTCAAGCCGATTCCGGCACTATCCGACCACTACATACATCGTAATTACAATATCTTAAATGAGTTTACTCGATCAAATATGATCTCATTCATGAACGGGATATATCCGACCGGATCCAGATCAGCTGCTCACCCCGGCTGATGTGGTATTGAAACGGACCCTCGCGAGGAAGGTACATGACTGCCGACAGCGCACTCACGGATTTCGTCCGCATCGGTGCACGGGACAACTTCTACCAAAGCTGTACCTATGTGCCGATGTCCCTCGCGCTGGTAACCACCATTGACCATGCCGGGGAGACCGGGATAGGTCCCCACGCCCTGTGCTTCCCGTTCAATGTCACCGAACCCTACGCCATGCTGCTTATCAGCCGGCCAAACAGCGGGACTGCCGCCAATATCCGCCGCACCCGGCGCTGTGCGCTGAATTACATCGAGCTTGATGTCGAACGCCTGCGCGATGTGACGCGCCTCGGCTATCCGGGACAATCGTCCGAGGAAAAGCGCCGGGCCAATCCATTCACGCTGCGCCCGTCGCCCGTGGCGGAAAGTCATGCCGACCCGGCATTCCCGCAGATCATCGCCGAAGCCTTCCAGGTATTCGAGTGCACCTGGGACGACAGCATGAACGTCGACATGACGCCATCACGCCCCGACGATCCCGGCACGGGCAAGTTCGTGCTGCGAGTCGACAATATCCTGCTCAAGCCTGAATTCCGTGCTGGCGTGGAGGAAGGACGGAACTTTCCGAATATGCCGATCTTCTTCGGCTTCCGCGCCCGGGGTGAATTCTGGTTTGCCGGGCACGACAAGCCCTTCCGGATTGCCGCTCCCTCAGTGCCGGGCAATGAGCGCCAGACGGTCATCTACCTGGCCAACCGGCTCGATGAAAAAGTCCGCTTTACGGACGCAGCCTGTGAGCGCCTCACCAGCGTCCCGCGCCCCTTCCTGCAGTCCGTACTGGAACGTATCATTGCCGCAGCCCACCAGCAGAACGTGACGCTGGTGGACGAAAAATTCCTCGATGCCGTCCGGCGCGAGCACAACAACACCTGATCCATCCAACCCTGAAACTGGAGAATGAAACACATGAATTCCTGGACCCGCCTCATTGCCGTCGCCGTCCTCGGCACCGCCCTGAACGGCCCCGCTGCATGGGCAGACACCAGCACGCAGGCTACCGAGGCCGCCACCGTTGTCACAGCTTTCAATGCCGCCCTCACCGCCCGTGACCTTGAGAAGGCCGCCACCTATTTCGCTCCTGGGAGCGTGCAGTTCAGCCTGCGTGCTGCCCACCCGGGCATGGGCGGCGAACAGGCTGCGAGCCTCAGCGGCGACCTGCGCTCACACTGGATGATGATCGGCTCCGTGCTGATTTCCGCAACCAAGGCGTATAGCCGCAAAGCCGACATCATCAACAGCCGGGCCGATGGCGACATCGCCACCGTGTGGGCGAAGATCAGCACCCTGACGGATCGGGCAGATCAGCCCAAGCCGCGCACCGATGAATTTGTCGAGGCCTACCTGATGGTAAAAAAGGATGGCCGTTGGCTGATCGGAGCGATCGTTGACAACCGCAAGCCCAACGATGTGGGGATGGGCGGTCCACAGTAAAGGCCCGCCAACCGCACCCTGGCCGGCTGCCAGGCCGCTCAGGGTGCGTTCTGGCTTCGCACTGTCCTGCGCTTGTGCCTTTCGATGTGCCGGATGAACTGGCGGAGATGGTGGGCCGTGTAGGAATCGAACCTACAACCAACGGATTAAGAGTCCGCTGCTC
>CAZQGA010000135.1:0-6427 GCA_964592735.1 uncultured Chromatiaceae bacterium
GAGCCTTGGCGTAGTCCAGCGAATTGCGGTACTGGAGTCATCGTGAAACAAAAAAAGCCCCGCTGAAGCGGGGCTGAGTTCTTTGGAGGACTGAAGAAGCGCCTGTACCGACTGGAAGCCGTGACACCGCGCTTCGTGACAACCGTCGTGCCGGAGCTTGAGGGGGATGGCACGAAGTTGTTGAAAGGGATGGTGGCGCATTGAGACCGGGAGTTCTGTTCGGTATCGCACACAGGCAGCGATCCTGGTTCACACCTGATGGACGCTGTCCTGGGCAGGACTGGCGGGGCGCGCGGGCCAGCGGGCGGCGCAGTCGCAGAGACAGAGACAGAGACAGCAGGTTGTCCGCAATTCCGGCAGGGGGCCGGATAACAGAAAAAAATGCCCCGCCAGAGGCGGGGCAGCATTTGGGGGGATTCATGGGCGATCCATCGGGATCCGCCCTCCTCAACCCTGCGCTTCGCGACAACCCTCGTACTGGCGCTTTACGGGAAAGCGGACGAGGCGATGGAGAAATCCTGGACGATCCTGCGACGGCGCACAGTGCGGTACCGCACACAGGCACCAGGGCATTCAGTGGCAGTGCTTCAGCTTGCCTGCGTACCGTCCAAGGGTGTATTGGTATGTCCGGTACCGTACAAAGCGCTGTGTGCGCAACCGCACAGAGCCAGCCGGCGTTTTGGGGGAGCCTTGCAATTGACGCCAACTCCTGACGACAGTCCAGATACGACAGCGAAGGGGGTAGGACAGCCATGCAAACCAGTGACATTTCGGCGGGAAATCAGCTGCTTTCAGCGATTCCCGAGGAACTGCTGAAGCAGTTTAGCCGCCACCTCGAATTCATTCCCATGCCGCTTGGCAAAACCCTGTACGAGCCAGGCGCACACCAGACGCACGTCTACTTCCCGACTGACTCAGTCATCTCGCTGCTCTACCTGACCGAAGATGGTCATTCGACAGAGGTGTCCTCGGTGGGCAGGGAGGGCATGGTGGGCATCCACCTGCTGATGAGCGGTGACGCGATGCGCAACCGGGCGCAGGTGCGCAGTGCGGGTTCAGCCTGGCGGCTGCACGCCCATCTCCTGAAAGAGGGAGTGAGGGCCGATGCGTCCCTGCGGAATCTTCTGCTGCGCTATACGCAGGCGCGATTCACGCAGACCGCACTGACTGCAGTCTGCAACCGCCTGCATTCAATCGACCAGCAACTGTGCCGGTCGTTGCTCCTGACGCTGGACAGCGTGCCAGGCAACGAGCTGAAAATGACGCAAGAATTGCTGGCCGGCACGCTTGGCGTGCGTCGCGAAGGTGTCAACGAGGCAGTCGGCAAGCTGCAGTCCGCAGGCATCATCAAATGGACCCGGGGCTGTCTCTCGGTCATGTCCCGGTCCGCACTGGAGGCCCGCTGTTGCGAGTGCTACCAGGTCGTGAAGACGGAGTTCAACCGGCTACTGCCCGCCGCCCCCCTGGCGCGCGCTGCCTGAGCGCACGATCATGCCGCGGGATGGAGCGCGGGAGTGCTCAGCAGCGGAGGCGGGCCGCCTCAGACCGGACTGCTTCCGGCTTGCGCCTGATCCACCCAAATGGTTCCGCAAGGGAGGTAAGGCATGCGGCACCGGCCTGGATAGTCCCGGAGGATGACGGCGATGCCCCCGCCAACAAATGGGCGCAAGGCCAATCGCCTGCTGGCTGCACTCCCGCGGAAGGAGCAGCAGCACGTAATGGCCCGCTGCGAACGGGTTGAGCTGACGCGCGGCGACGAGTTGTCCCTGGTGGATGAACCAGTCAGCTACGCCTACTTTCCCATTGCCGGCTTCGCCACGCTGGTGTCAACGGTGGATCAGGGCGTGATGCAGGTCGGCATGGTGGGTAACGAGGGGATGATCGGCGCAATGCTGGCGCTCGGCATGCAGGAAGCCAGTATGCGTGCGGTTGTCCAGCATGAGGGTGTGGCATGGCGCATCGGTGCCGAGGCGTTCCTCGTGGAACTCGAGCGCAGTCCCACGTTGCGCAGACATGTGCATCGCTACCTCTGCGTGCTGATCGGGCAGTTGGCGCAGAATAGCGGGTGCGCACGGTTTCACATCGTGGCAGCGCGGCTGGCGCGCTGGCTGCTGATGGCGCGGGACCGGGCCCACAGCAACCGGTTTTTCATCACCCACGAACTCCTGTCCGACATGCTCGGCGTGCGGCGTGTCGGCGTAACCAATGCCGCCAGGGAATTGCATAACTGCAAGCTGATCAGCTACAGCCGCGGGAATGTCTTTATCCTGAACGGACGCGGCCTCGAGGCCGCTGCGTGCACATGCTATCGCGCCGTCCGGCAGATGGAAAAAAGCATGTCTGACTGACTGCTACTCCGCCATCGCGCCGCAGGCGACTGGCTGGGAGGACGATTATCGGCGTGTGGATCGTTCCGCCTTCGCCACGAAGGCCATGGCTTCCTTGAGGAACTCGATTTGCCAGGTGGTACGCCGCAACTCCTCGCGACGTTGCTCTGGATCCTGATTGTCATCCGGCACATGACTCGTGCTCGAACGCGGCAACAGGTAACCGTCACGACTTTCGTTTCGCTGCTTGCGGTGCTGACCAACCCCCATAGCGACCCCACCCATTTTTATTGGTTTTGGGATGCTCCCGAATCCACGGGAGGCGCGACCCTTGTCGTGTCGCACCGATTCGGACTATACGACAAAAAGCCCGGGGGGAAATTCGAGAAATCAGGATCATGCCAGATAAAGAGGAATTTGGTTTTCCATAATTCGGAATGCTGTTGGAAAGCGAAGACTTCCCGCCACGCTGACAGACCAACGCGCAATACGCCGTCATCCGGCGCTATCTGACTCATAACTGCCGTCGATTCAAATGGCAAACTACGAAATCTCAACCCAACATGAGAACGGAAGGGCATGACCCTGCCGAGCTTCACCTTCCTTGGCGAACCCTGGACCTTCTGGCTGGGCCTGGCCTGGACACTTTCCAGCATTGTGCTGACAACCTGGGTGATCCTGCAGCGCAGGTCGCCCGTCTCCACGCTGGCGTGGATCATCGTGCTGAACCTGATGCCGGTGATCGGGCTGGTGGTGTACGCCTATTTCGGCCCCCACCGTATCAAGCGCCAGCGGCTGCGGCGCTGGCACGAACGTGCGCTGCTGATGTCGCGTGCCGATCTCGCCGCATTGCGAGCGGGCCAGCCCCAGCCGCCGGTGGGGCTGCGCCAGCATGCGCAGCTCATCGAAGCGGCCTGCGGCCTGCCGGTGTCGAGCGCGCAGGCCATCGAACTGTTCGGCAGCGGTGGCACGACACTCGAGGCGCTGCTCCGCGAAATTGCGCAGGCGCGGCATCACATCCACCTCGAGTACTACATCTTCGAACCCGACCGGACCGGCAACCGCATGCTGCGGGCACTGGCGGACAAGGCACGCGCGGGTGTCGCGGTACGCCTGCTGGTCGATGGCGTCGGTTCCTCGCGGCTCCTGGCCCACCGACACCGGGACCTGCTGAGCGCACTCCATGCGGCGGGCGGCGAAATTGCCGTGTTCCATCCAGCGCGTCTCGACCGGCTGCGGCCCCTGGTCAACCTGCGCACGCACCGCAAGATCGCCGTCATCGACGGCCGCGTCGGCTTCATGGGTGGCATCAACATCACGGATGACGAAAATGAGCAGGTGCGGCCGGACGATGCGTATCGCGACACCCATCTGCTGATCCGTGGCGGCGCAGTACGCTGGTTGCAGTACGTGTTCCTCAAAGACTGGCACTACGCCCAAGGCGCGCCGCCGGCGAGCGAGGAGGAGCTGCTGCCCGACGAGCCGCCGGGCCATCTGCCGGTGCAGATCGTGACTTCCGGCCCGGATTCGGACACCGAGGCGATCCATCGGGCTGTCATCGACGCGCTTGGTCTGGCGCGCGAACGCATCTGGCTCGCGACGCCCTACTTCGTGCCGACGGAACCAGCACTCACCGCGCTCACCAACGCGGCGCTGCGCGGGGTACAGGTGAAGCTCATCGTACCCGAGCGCAGCGACTCGCGGATCGTCAGCGCGGCAGCACGCTCCTATTACAAGGAACTGCAGGACGCCGGGGTGCTGGTGTTCGAATACCACGGCCGCATGTTCCACGCCAAGACTCTGCTGGTCGACCGGCACTACGGAATGGTGGGCAGCGCCAACTTCGACAACCGCAGCTTCAGGTTGAACTTTGAGGTTGCCGCCGTGCTCCTCGATGCCGATTTCAATCGCAAGCTGGCCACCATGTTCGAGGCCGACCTCTCCCATTGCCGGCTGGTGCCGATCAATCGCGAGGTATCAGCACCACAGCGCCTGTTCGAAGCGGTAGCGCGACTCGGCTCACCCCTGCTTTGAGCCCGCGCCGCATTGCAGGCCGCGCAATGCCCCAGCCAGGTGCATCAGGCACGCCGGTGGCCGCAAGGATGCCGGCCCCACGCCTCTGCCATGCAGGAGCAGCCGTAAGCCGATCAGGCTGTTGCACGCCGGGGCTGCGGAACGTATTCGCGCAGGCGTGCGGAGAATTCCTCCAGCACGGCGATGCCGCTGGCCTCCGCACGGGTGCACCACTCGCACAGATCTGCCACCAGCCGCTCATTGGATACATTGGCCTGCTGCCAGACGTGCATCAGCTCGTCGCGATACGAGCTGACCGTAGCGAGCAGTGGGCTGGTGGCAAGAAGCCGCGTGAGACGCTGGCGCGCTGCCTCATCCATGAGGCCGGGCCAGCGCGTGAGCAGCCTGCCTGCGGAGCGCAGCACCACGTCGCCGCGGCGTGAACGGCGCTCCATGCGCAGCACCGGCAGGGTCACCCGGCGGCTGTAATCACGCAGGATGTGCATGCGGTTCTGCAGGACGGCGCGCAGCGTGTCGACGTCCACTGCACGCGGCGCCTTGGCAAAGTGCGGTACGGGCGCGAGCCGGCCTATGCGACAAAGCCCGACTGCCGAAAGGCAACGGATGTACAGCCAGCCGATGTCCAACTCGCCGCGGCGCACGGCAAAGCGTGCCGAAGTCGGGAACGCGTGGTGGTTGTTGTGCAACTCCTCACCACCAATGAGGACACCGAGCGGCACGATGTTGGTCGAGGCATCGTCGGTGTCGAAATTGCGGTAACCGATGGCATGGGCAAACCCATTGATGACGCCGGCGGCAAAGAACGGCATGGCGATCATCTGCACGGCGAAGACGGTGATGCCACCCGCGCCGAAGAGCAGGATGTCGACGACGAGCATCGACCAGACACCGATGTAGCCGCGGCGGTAGACATGGCGCTCCAGCCAGTCATCCGGTGTACCGCGGCCGTACTTTTCCAGGGTCTCGGCCCTGGCCGTCTCGGCGCGGTACACCTCCGCACCGCGCAGGGCGATGGTTCGCAGGCCCAGCACGACCGGACTGTGCGGATCCTCCGGCGTCTCGCAAAAAGCGTGGTGCTTGCGATGCACGGCGACCCACTCACGGGTCACCATGCCGGACGTCAGCCAGATCCACAGACGGAAAAAATGGCGGAGCGCCGGGTGCAGTTCGATGGCGTGGTGCGCCTGGTCGCGGTGCAGGTACAGGGTGACCGCCGCCATGGATAGCTGGACGGAGAGGAAAGCCGCGGCCGCCTTGCCCCAGAAGCCAAGCCCAAGCAGGCCATCTATGTGATTTACGAGAAAATCCAGCATGTCGAACACCCGCAAGTGATAGCGTTCCGCTACTATTATGCCTGATCTGGCCGCCAGCGCAGCAGACGCTCCCGGAATACGCGCCGCACTGGCAGCGATGTTCTGTCCGGCAGTCCCATGCAGAAGCCGCCGTATCATGGGTCTCGCCGGGCGCCTCGGCCCGGCCATCAGCTCTCCAACCCGCAGGTTACCTTCATGATCGATGTCAGCTTTGCCACCTTTGAAGCCGAAGTCATGGCGGCATCCCTGCAGATGCCCGTCCTGGTGGATTTCTGGGCGCCGTGGTGCGGCCCATGCCGGACGCTGGGCCCGATCCTGGAGAAGCTGGAAGCCGAATACGCCGGCCGCTTCAAGCTCGTGAAGATCCAGTCCGACGAGGAACAGCAGCTGTCGGCGGCCTTCGGCATCCGCAGCATTCCGACGGTGGTTCTCATCAAGGACAGGCAGCTGGTCGATGGCTTCATGGGTGCGTTGCCAGAAAGTGCCGTCCGCGAGTTCCTCGACAAACATGTGCCCGGCGAAGGCGCCATCGCCGCCGAAGCCGATGCCGGCGCGGCAGGCGAGTTGCTGGAGCAAGGTGACACGGAGGCCGCGTTGGCCAGGCTGCGCGCAGCGCTGGAGCGTGACCCGGCCAACGACGACGTACGGGCAGCCTGTGTACGGCTGCTGATCGAGGCAGCGCATCATGACGAAGCCCGGGCCATCCTCACGGAAGCCCTCCACCGCGAAGTGCATCCACGCCTGTTTGACGCC
>CAZQGA010000136.1:0-2449 GCA_964592735.1 uncultured Chromatiaceae bacterium
GGTATTTCTGGCGGCCTGCCTGGATAAACCACGGCGCATTTGCCAGCCAGCTCGGTGTACTCGGCTTCGGCCGCACTGACAGCTCACTGCACAACTACTTCCACTACAATCCCTGGTCCACGCCAGAGGAAAACCGCGAGCGTGCCGCGGCCGTGGTGCGCCGGAACAAGCCCAACCTCTACAAGTGGATTCGCTCGCCGGACGGGCACAACCATCCGCACGACTTCGAGTACCCGGCCTACGATTACGCCAACGAGGATGCGGAGGCTGATCGTGCCTCGACGGATTTTTACGTGCACGATCACGGTGACGGCGAGGCCCATGCGCACGAGCGCAAGAACACCCGCCGCAAGGGGCGCCGCCGCTAGATCTGTATCGCGCTCAGATCAGGCCGAGCCGTATCAGGCGCTCGATGTCCTGCATCTGGGCTGCCCGCAGCGTGGCAGTCTCGCCCGCGGTGCCAGTGCCGAGCTGGCCCGCGCCATGGAAGGGCGCCTCTCGATAGCTCTCCGCGTAGGCCTGCAGCGGCTGGCGGACCAGTACATTGCTGAGTCCGGCCTGCCTGCGGCGTGCGCGCAAGGCAGCAAGGTCGATTTCCGCATGGGCAGCCAGGCTCTCGCCACCACCGGGCGCTGCGGCGATGATGCGCCCCTCGTAATCGACGATTTTTGCCATCCCGGTCGTGGAGTGCGCGGGCAATGCAGTGCCTTCAACACCGGCGGCATTGGCGGAGACCACGTAGGCAAGGTTTTCGGCAGCACGCGCGCGTTTCGCGAGGTCCTTGGCCGTCGGCCGTGGGCTGCCCATTTCGCTGGTCGAATGCACCAGCAGTTCGGCGCCGCGCATGACATGGCAGCGGGCGACCTCCGGGTACAGGATCTCCTCGGAAGCGATGGCTGCCAGCCGGCCGAGCGCGGTGTCTGCCACCGGGAACAGCGACTCTGCGCCGTGGATGTCGAGGTAGCGCTCGAGTACATCGTAGGGGGAGGGTGAATACAGCGAGACGAGCCGCCGGTAGCGCAGCAGGATGTTGCCGCAGGGACCGATGATGAAACAGGCCTGGAAGTACAGTTCCGGAAACGCGGGATCTGCTTCGTAGGCATTTCCGGCAATGTGCAGGGCATGATGGCGCGCGATCGTGCCCAGCGCCACATACTCCGGTCCGTCGATCGCGAGAGCTGCCTTCGCCCGCCATGCCGTGAACGGACCCGGTGTGGGTGCTCCGGTCAGCGCATATTCCGGAAGCACGACCAGCCGCACCGGCGCACCGGCCGTTTCCTCACAGGATGCCAGGCCCGTTGTGATCGCACCGGCGATCCGCGTGATATTGCGCCCGATCTGCAGCCGTGCATCATCCACGCTGGGCAGGTGGCCTACCGAGCGTGTGGTGATCTGCAGGGCAAGCGCGCCGTAGCGCAATTCCCTGTCCATTATCAATGGCTGGCCAGGGGCCGGACGATATGGCCCGAAGTGGCCAGCAGCGGGTTGTCACCGCGCAGGTGGCGATCCTCGATGCCGAGCAGGATGGGTTCGGCAGCCCGGCGATAGATGTTGACCTTGGCGTTGAAGGCGCTGTGGGTCAGCCCGTGCTTGTCGTTGATCGCCAGCCGGCGGATGGTGAAGGTGCCGTCCGCCCGGGCATGGCCGGTCAGATAGCACTTGATCGACTCAATGGCCTCGCCGGCGAGTTCCAGTCCGTTCAGGCAGGACAGCTGGTCCTGCGCCCCGTCCATGAAAGCCACGGCATCGATGCCGGATTGCCGGTCGGCCGTGTCGTTGCCCGCGGGCAGGCTCGCCTGGAAGTCACCGACGAGGATTTGTCCGGGCAAGGCGCGTTCTATCATCCGGGCGAGTTCGATGCTGACGTCACCGACGATCTGTGTGTAGAGGGTCGGGTTCAGGCCCTCGGCATGATGGAACTCATAGCAGCCACCGACATGGAAGCAGGCGCGCAGCAGCGGCACGGTGCGCCCAACCGCCTTGCGTCTGGCGATGGCATTGTCGGCGAGCACCAGGTGCATGAGGTGGTAGAGATTGGTGTTGGCTTCCGGACCGAGGTCGCGGTTCCAGATGTAGAAACCGTCGCCGGTGCCGGACCGGGCAAAATTGACCTTGACGCGGCTTCCGATCATTTTGCTGTGGGCGGAGTTGAGCGAGTGAGCCAGGCTGTTGAGCTGGGTCATCTGCTCGAAAGGCTGCAACAGGCTGAAGCCGACGATATCGAACAGGGCCACGGCACGGCTCGGTACGAAACTCACGCCGTAACGCCGCACCAGGTGGTCGATCGCCTGGGCTTCAGCGGGGGCGGCCCCCATCGGCTGACGCAGCGGGACAAGAACCGGCTCGGTGCCGAGCAGCCTGGCTGCACTGCCAAGCTGGCGCTGGGAAAGCTGGCGTGGGCCGCCCAGCAGGTGAGCCGCGAGCATCATGACAGCGACAGCCAGCAGGG
>CAZQGA010000136.1:2459-6384 GCA_964592735.1 uncultured Chromatiaceae bacterium
AAATCATGCGCCGAAGTCGTCTCCGAAGCGTTCGTGCCAGCCGTCATCACGTATTGCGCCAGGGCGTAGTGGGGGGCAACCAGTACGAGTACACCGCTGTCGCAGGGGCACCAGGCAAGGATGAGATTGCGGCCGAGGCCCCATAACGCATGGAGCTGGCGGTCAAGTTCCGCAAGCAGGCTGTGCTGGCGCAGGTTGATGCCGGCAGGGGCTGCCGGGCTGCTCTCCGGTGCCCAGCCGATCCCATCCGGGGAGTGGTGGCCACGCAAGGTCTGATCCATCAAATCACTCACGGGCCGTATTGGTAATACTTGGCGCCCCGACCCCTGGGGAACTACCATGACGCGCCCCAGAACGTACTGCAATCATCGGCAGCGGCGCAAGCCGGATGCTGGCTCCGGAGCGTGGCCTTGGACAATTCAGCAACTGGCATCGAGCTTCCCGTGATCCGGGAGTTGCACGATATCGTCGGGCCTGGGGGATGCCTCACGGAGCCCGGGGATCTGGTGCCGTTCCTGAAGGAGTGGCGGGGCCGCTATCGGGGCGCTGCCGGGCTGGTGTTGCTGCCGTCGACGACGGCGCAGGCCGCTGCGGTAATCGGGCTCTGTGCCCGCCACGGCATTGGTGTAGTGCCACAGGGCGGCAACACCGGCCTGGTTGGCGGGGCCGTGGCCCGCTCCACCGCCGGGATTCCGGAAATCATCCTCTCGGCGCGACGCATGCATGCGATCCGGGAACTCGACCCTGACAACTACACCATCACCGCCGAGGCGGGTTGCGTGCTGGCTGCCCTGCAGTTGGCTGCCGGAGAGGCGGACCGGTTTTTCCCGCTGAGTCTTGCCTCCGAAGGCAGTTGCATGCTGGGCGGCAACCTCTCGACCAATGCCGGGGGCACCAATGTCATGCGCTATGGCACGGCGCGGGAACTGGTGCTGGGCATCGAGGTGGTACTGCCTGACGGCCGGGTTTTCGATGGCTTGCGCGCGCTGCGCAAGGACAATACGGGCTATGACCTCAAGCAGCTCTTCATTGGCGCCGAAGGCACGCTGGGCTTCATCACGGCCGCCACCTGCAAGCTTTACCCGCGTCCACGCGGTGTGGCCACGGCCCTCGTGGCGCTGCGCAGCCCTGCCGCGGCCACAGCCTTGCACAGCCGGGCGAGACTCGCCCTGGGTGACGAGCTGATTGCCTTCGAGTTGCTGGGACGCCAGGCGCTGGAGTTCGTGCTGGCGCACCAGCCGGCGAGTCGTGACCCGCTGCCAGCTCCCGCACCCTGGTACGTGCTGCTTGAAATCGCGACTTCGCGTGACCAGGTGACCGTCGAGGATGACCTCCAGGCGTTCCTCGGCGACTGCCTGGAATCGGAGCTCCTGGCCGACGGCGTGGTTGCCCACAGTACGACCCAGCGTGAGGATCTCTGGGCCCTGCGCCACGATATCTCCGACGCCCAGCAAGTGGGTGGCGCCAGCATCAAGAACGACGTTTCGGTGCCGGTATCGCAGGTTGCGGCTTTTATCGAGGCGGCAACCCGGCGGGTCCAGGAGAGTACACCGGGCACCCGCGTGGTGGCCTTCGGGCATGTCGGTGATGGCAATATCCATTTCAATCTCACCCAGCCAGCGGGCATGGATGCGGCCGCCTTCCTCGAGTTGTGGGAACCGCTGACTGCCGCGGTCAATGCGGCCGCGGTCGAGCGTGGTGGCAGCTTCAGCGCGGAGCACGGGATCGGCCTGCTCAAGGTGCCGGAACTGCGCCGTTATCGAAATGGGGTTGAGCTTGACCTCATGCGGACCCTCAAGCAGGCATTGGATCCCTCCGGCATCATGAATCCGGGCAAGATCCTCGGTGACTGACGTCATCGTGGCGGCAGCGAAGCGGCGGTGCCGGGTGTTAGACTAGCCATCCTTGACTGCGCGGGGGCCGCAGCGCTTCCGCGTCAATCCAGCCAACTCGGGAACCACAAATGACGGACAAAGGCTCCAGGTCGGGCAGCGACGAGCGTCGCTATTCCAGTTTGGTCGTCGACGGCGTCGCCCAGGCACCCAGCCGCGCGATGCTGCGGGCGGTGGGCTTCACGGAGGCGGATTTCAGAAAAAGCCAGATCGGCATTGCATCCACCTGGAGCATGGTCACGCCCTGCAACATGCATATCGACACGCTGGCGCAGGAGGCGGCCCTCGGCGCCAACGAGGCCGGCGGCAAGGCCGTGATCTTCAATACCATCACGGTGTCGGACGGCATTTCCATGGGTACGCCCGGCATGCGTTACTCGCTGGTTTCACGCGAGGTGATCGCCGATTCCATCGAGACGGTGGTCGGTGCGGAAGGCTTCGATGGCTTCGTCACCATCGGCGGTTGTGACAAGAACATGCCTGGTTGCGTCATGGCGATGGTGCGTCTCGATCGTCCCTCGGTTTTCGTTTATGGCGGCACCATCAAGCCGGGAGCGGAACGTCGCGACATCGTTTCGGTATTCGAGGCGGTGGGCGCCTGCGCCTGCGGCAACATCAGCGAAGCACAACTGCTGGAGGTGGAGCAGACTGCCATCCCCGGACCCGGTTCCTGCGGGGGCATGTACACGGCGAATACCATGGCATCGGCCATCGAGGCGCTGGGCCTCTCGCTGCCCGACAGCTCAGCCCAGGAAGCGGTATCCGCGCACAAGCACAGCGATTGCCGGCGCGCCGGTGCCGCGGTCGTCGAGTTGCTGCGCCGGGGCATCCGCCCCTCCGATATCCTCTGTCGCGAGGCTTTCGAGAATGCCATCACGCTGGTAATCGCACTGGGTGGTTCCACCAATGCGGTCCTGCACCTGCTGGCCATCGCGCATGAGGCCGGCATCCCGCTCGACCTCGATGACTTCACGCGTATCGGTGCGCGGGTTCCGGTGCTGGCCGACCTGCGTCCGAGCGGGCGTTACGCCATGTCGGAACTGGTCGCCATCGGCGGTATCCAGCCACTGATGAAGATGCTGCTCGACGCCGGGATGCTCCATGGAAACTGCCTGACCGTCACGGGCAAGACTCTGACGGAGAATCTCGCTGGTGTTGGTGCCTATCCGGCCGGGCAGGACATCGTCCGTGGCTTTGACGACCCCATCAAGAAGGACAGCCACCTCATCGTGCTCAAAGGCAACCTGGCACCGGAAGGTGCCGTCGCCAAGATTACCGGGAAGGAAGGACTGAGCTTTACCGGACGGGCACGCGTTTTCGACGCCGAGGAACTGGCACTCGATGCCATTCTTGCGGGTGCGGTGGTCGCCGGTGACGTCGTGGTGATCCGCCATGAGGGGCCGAAAGGCGGTCCCGGCATGCGGGAGATGCTGAGCCCTACCGCAGCGATCATGGGGCGGGGACTCGGGGACCAGGTTGCGCTGATCACCGACGGGCGCTTTTCCGGCGGCAGCCACGGCTTCGTCGTCGGCCACGTCACGCCGGAGGCAGCTGTGGGTGGGCCGCTCGCCCTCGTGCAGGATGGCGACCCGATCACGATCGATGCCGTGGCGCGCACCATCAGCCTTGACGTTGCAGGCGGGGAACTGGCACGCCGGCGGGCAGCCTGGACGGCGCCGGCGGCAAAGATCCGGCCTGGTGTGCTGACGAAATATGCGCAGCTGGTGAGTTCCGCATCGCAGGGCGCCGTGACCACCGGCCAGCGAACCCCTTGACCGGGTGGTGGGCATCCGGTTTACTTGCGCCCCATGTTCCGTACCGCCCCCCAGTTCATGCCCAAGCGCAAGGCCATCCGGGCCTCGGCACCATGTTGCGGGGGTGAAGTCGCGTAAGCGCAGGCCCGGAACCAGGCGCCCACTCCAGGAAGCCCGCAACGGTACATGACCGGAGCGGGCTTTTTGCATGCTGGCCCGGCAAGTCCGGGCACAGCCCGATGACCCAGGAAGATGAACCATGACGACATTGGACGCTGA
>CAZQGA010000137.1:0-6376 GCA_964592735.1 uncultured Chromatiaceae bacterium
CGTGCTGACCACGGCCTCCTTGCCGTTATTGATCCCGGTCACCTGCCACGAGGTATCGGCGAGCGACTGCTGCTGCCCGAATAGGCCCAGGAGGACAGCCCCGTCGGCAGCGAGCAACTCCAGCCGACCCTCGCTGAGCCGGTAGTGCCTGGCCCCGGCCAGGGCGGCCATGAATGCCTGCGCCTGGCTCATCACCTCGGGCAGGCAACCCATCATCGTCGATGCGGCACCGTCACCACCCACCTCGATCGTCTCCCCTCTCTGCGTGTATGGCACCCGGTAGCGGTTGCAACCGTCGCTGCCGGTCACCCAGCCGTTTTCGAAGCGCGCCGTCACCGCGACATCCAGGAGCGCGTGTCCGGCTATCGCAGACGCAACCCAGGCGGTGCCATCAAGCGCAGGGCTTGCGGATTTTTCAGCCAATGACGTGCATCCACCCAGCGCGGCCAGGCTCGCCGTGACCATCCATGCGACGCTCAACCAGCGCATACAGGCTCCTTGTACTTTCCATTGCACAGCATCCGATGCAGGCATCCGGCAGGCCGTCGAGCTCTTCCCGGGCCGGTGGAAGACAGCACTGCGGACTCAGAGCCCGTCGGACTCCACGCTCGCCCTCTCTTGCTCATTGGCTTCACGAAGCTTCTGGATGACCTCATCGTAATACGGACGATCCTTGAGGCTTGCGTATTCGCCCGGGAAGCATACGGCCGTTATGTCGGCGGCCACCGGTGAGAAATTCGACAGGGTCACCGCACAGCGTGTGCCGTTCGGCAGCCGTGTGTTGTCGATGACCGGGAAGTCGTAGAAGCCCACGGTGAAACTGGCACGCGAGTCGGGCACTTCTTCACGGCCATCCGGGGAGGTGACCTTCATCCGCACCGTCAGTTGTTGCTGCTCGAGGTCCACCTTGAGGACCCGCAGGCCGACCTCCGATGTTTCCTTGCGTACCGTGACCATCTCCGGCTCGAGCGCGATGCCGGCGGGGCCTGCAGCGGCAAGTTCGTCGAAATCCACGGAACGGCGGAAACTCTGCCCGTGGCCCTCGAGCGCAAAAAGCTGCTTGTCGGTGATTTCGCGTGCGACGCGGTTGATACGCTGCAGGTACTCAGCCCGTTCCGGGTCGGCAGACTTTCGCACGCGGCGCTGCATCTCGAGGAACAGCGGCTTGAGGTTGAGCGAGTCGTGGAAGTTGTAGGCAAGGAGCTCGAGGTTAAGCACACGACCGGAAAGGTCATCACCCTTCGAGCCGAGAAAGGAACCGATGATGGACACGAACATGTCCTTGCGCAGGCTCGATTCCGCCTGCTCGCGGCGGCTCATCAGCTCCGAGTACAGGCGTGCATTCGTGTCCACCGACTGCCGCAACGCCAGCAGTTGTGAGCCCTTCATGCCGACGAAGGCCACGGCGAAAGCGGTAAGCAACCCGCCGGCCGGATGCAGGACGACGGCGAGCTTGTCCCAGAAATCTTTCTTCTTCGGCGGGTCTGCCATCGCCGTCAACGCCGCCGTGCCGCAAGCTTGCCGTCTTTCTTCCCGAGGACCACGTCCGCCTGGGCGGCGTCGTCGTAAGAGGCAATGCTGACGCTGGCCGACTCACCCTTGTAGCTGATCGTCAGCGTGCATTTCCCGGTCTCGGCGACGACGAGGTTGTAGCTGCCCGTCTTGTCGGTCTTCACCGCCGGGTAGTTCTTCGCACCGCAGCTTGCCGTCACCTCGACACCCTCGCCCACGGCAGCCCCCTCAAAGGTTACCTTGCCGTAGACCTCCCCGGCACTGGCAAGGCCAGGCAGCACAATGGCAATCGCGAGCAGGCCGTTTCGAACAGTCAGCATGGTGGCAATCCTCATCCGGCATCCACTGCGGCCGGCAGCGCCCATGCTAGCCGTTCGCCGGAAGGCCGGCACCTTATTTCCGGTCCAGCTCTTCATCGGCCTCGAAGAGCTGCTCAAGCTGGCGGGAAGACTCGCGGACGCTGGCGAACAGCTTGTTCTCGTCATCCTTGACGGCATACTGTGCGGCAAACGTTGCCTCGTCATGGTGCCTGAAAATGGCCACCTCTCGCCGTGCATCCTCGGCGGTGGCACCCAGCGCCTGGAGGACGTGCTCAGCCATCTCAAGGCTGGAAACGAAAGTCTCGCGAATGATGTAGTGGACGCCAAGCTCCGTCAGCGCGAAAGCGTGCTGGCGGTTGCGGGCCCGGGCGAAAACCTTAAGTTCCGGGTAATGACGTCGGGCGAATCCGGCGATGCTCAGAGACGCCTCAACATCGGCCACCGCGACCAGCAGCACCGCCGCATTTTCCAGCTGGGCGGAACGCAGCAGCTCCGGCCGTGACGCATCACCATAGAAAATCTCGTTGCCGGAGCGGCGCACGAAATCCACCTGGCTCTGGCTCGATTCGAGCGCGGTGAATGGAATGCCCTTGGCCCGGAGGATCCGCGCAACCACCTGGCCGAAGCGGCCAAAACCCGCGATAACCACGGCACCGTGTTGCGGTACGACCCGGTCGTACTCCGGCTCCGGCGCGTTGTTACCGAACCAGCGCCGAAGCCAGCGGTCATCGAACATGAGCACCAGCGGGCTCAGCAGCATGGAGAAGGTCACGGCGAGGATCAGCAGCTGGCTGGTCGCCGCATCGAGCAAGCCCGCATTCTCCGCCATCGGAAACAGCACGAAGGCAAACTCGCCATCCGCAAGCAGCGTGAGCGCCAGCGAGCGCGCCTGGCGACGCATGCTGCCGCGTGCGATCGCGTAGACCACCAGCGCCTTGATCAGCATCAGGCCTGCGGTGACCGTCAGCAGCAGGAACGGCATGGAGCCGGCGAGCCCGAGATTGACTGACATCCCTACGGCCATGAAAAACAGCCCGAGGAGCAGGCCCTTGAAGGGCGTAAGGCTGGCCTCGAGCTCATGGCGGTACTCACTGTCGGCCAGCAGCACGCCGGCAACGAATGCCCCAAGCACCATGGAGAGCCCTGCCGCCTGTACCAGCAGCGATGCTGAGACAACCAGCAAGAGGGCTGCTGCCGTAAATGCCTCGGGCACTCGTGCCTCGGCGACCATCCGCAGCACGGGGCGCAACAGGTAGCGGCCTGCAAAAATCATGATGATCAGTGCAACCGCACCAACCCAGAGACTGCGCCAGGCTATTTCCTCACCCGTGCTGATGACCCGTGTCGCCGGTATCACGGCCAGGAGCGGCAGGATGACCAGGGCGGGCAGCACGACCAGGTCCTGAAACAGCAGGATGCTGAAGGCGCTTCGACCGTACTGGGACTTGAGCTCCCCGCGCTCGGCCAGCAACTGCAACACCAGGGGCGTCGAGGACAAACTGAGGCCAAAGCCGGCCACGACCGCCGTTGCCAGCGGCAATCCGAACAGTAGCGCAACTCCAGCCAGCACCAGCGTCGTCAGCCCGACCTGGGCGCTGCCGAGCCCAAACACCAGGCGGCGCAGCGCAAACAGCCGGCTCGGCTGCAACTCCAGGCCGATCACGAAGAGCAGCAGCACCACGCCGAATTCGGCAGTCGCCAGAATGCGCTCGACGTCACTGACCAGCCCGAGCCCGTGAGGACCGATGACGATGCCGCCAACCAGGTAGCCGAGGACCGCACTCAGGTGCAGGCGCCGGAACAGCGGCACCACGATCACCGTGGTGAGCAGGTAGAGGGCAATTTCGTCCAGCAGCGGCATGCAGGGACTAGTATGCCCGCGCCGCGGCGCAGATGCCGCATCAATCAACCGTGCCGGTGTTACGTGCGATGATCTCCCGGTGGACTGGCAGCGTGCAGAGGGTAGCTTACCGGGCCGGATGCCTGCACGCGGGCACCGGCGGTGAGATGCGCCGGTTCGATGCGATCGTGCCCCATCAGGTGGAATACCGTCTCACCGCGGGCCAACAGATGGTCGGTGACGATACGGCGATGACAACGCCACCAGACCGCCTCCGCGCACATCATGGCGGTACGCCGCTCACGGCCGAGTGCGATGAGCCGTTCGAGGCCAGCGTGGAAGATATCTGACAGCGCGTAGTCGGCGTAGTTGTGGAAGCTCTGGTTCTCCCAGAAGCCATTCGTATCGGGCGACACATCCTTCACCTTGCTGCGCAGCCCGCCGAGTTCCGGGATCGCCTCACAGTCGATCCCGAATGCTGCGAGGCTTGCGGGCAGCGTATCGCGGTTGTACTGCGGGTTGGTTCGTGAACGGCGTACCGTGCGGATATCCACGACCAGGTCTACCGCCGCCAGGTTCAGCAGCGCGGCGAACTCCCCGAGCGTACGGGTGGAATGCCCGATGGTGTAGAAAGGCAGCGTCACGATGGCTGCGACTGCTGCTCCCGGTAGCGCTCCCGCACCTCACGCTTGAGGATCTTGCCGCTCGTATTCTTCGGCAGCGCATCCGTGAAGATGACCTGCTTCGGCGTCTTGTATCCGGCGAGCCGGCTCCGGCAGGTCGCGATGAGGTCAGACTCCGGCGCCGCAGCTCCGGCACGCAGCACCACGACAGCGGTCACCCGCTCGCCCCAGGTTGGATCCGGCAGGCCGATCACGGCCACTTCAGCCACGGCCGGGTGGGCGTAGAGCGCCTCCTCGACTTCGCGGGAATAGACGTTCTCGGCACCGCTGATGATCATGTCCTTCAGGCGGTCGACAATATAGAAAAAACCTTCCTCATCACGCCGGGCCAGATCCCCTGTATGGAACCAGCCACCAGCGAAGGCATCCCGCGTACCTGCCTCGTTGCGCCAGTAGCCCTTCAGCACCTGTTCACCCTGCACGACGATCTCGCCCACCTCACCCGGCGGGCATTCGTTCATCTGCGCATCGACCACCTTTACGTCCGCGAGGCACATCGGCCGTCCACAGGCAGCCAGCAGCTGCTCCTCACCCCGGATGGCGCGAATATGTGCCTCCTTGGGATGGGCAAGCACGTTGCCGCAGAGTTCGGTCATGCCGAAACCCGAATAGACGATGGCGCCGAAGCGGTCGATGAGGGTGCGCAACAGCTCGACGGGCATCGCTGCCGCACCGTAGCCCAGGGTAATCAGGCTCGACAGGTCGTAATCGCCAAGCTTCGGGTGCTGGAACAGCATGGCATACATCGTGGGCGCCAGCACGGCGGACATGATGCGATAGTGCTCCACTGAACGCAGCCAGAGTTCCGGCTCGAACATCTTCAGCAGGATGACCGGCCCGCCGCGGATGTGATGGAGCAGGATCGCGTAGCCCGTGATGTGGCAAAGGGGAAAAGAAACGAGGGCGCGTTCGCCGGCCACCGGCTGCAATTCGATGGCCGAGGCCAATACCCCCATCGTCAGGTTCCGGTGACTGAGCATGGCACCCTTGGGAAATCCTGTGGTGCCACTCGTATAGAGCAGCCAGGCAACATCCTCAACATCGACATGCACGTCCGGTGCCGACGCCCGGCCCGCAGCCAGGAAGCCGTCGTAATCATGAAATTCAGACTTCCCTTTGCCCGCACCCCTGCTGCGTCCACCAATGACAATGACGTGGCGAACGGATGGCACCTTGTCCAGTTCCGCCGCGATGGCCTCGAGGAACTTGTTCTCGACGACCAGCACCCTGGCCTCGGCGTTATTGAGGATCCAGGACCACTCCTTCGGGTTCAGGCGGTAGTTGAGGACGGTCAGCGCCATCCCGGCCGCCGGCACACCGTAGTAGCAATCAATGTACTCCGGCCTGTTCTCGGCAAGGATGGCCACACGGTCGCCCTTGGCCGCAATACCCAGCAGGGCGTTGGCAAGTCGATGGCTGCGCTCCTGCAGCTGGCCGAAGCTGATCTGCAGATCACCCATGATCACCGCTGCCTGGCCATGAGCCCGGGCCGCGTTGAAACGGAGGATGTCGGTTACAAGCATGTGGATCCCCGCGGGAGCATTACGTCACCTGCAGTGTGCCTCTGCCTTGCATGCAGGTAAACCCACCCGATAGCGGTACTGCAGCGAGGCATTGGCGGTGCATGTACAAGGCCAAAAAAAAGAGCGGGCCACCTGGCCCGCTCTTCCGGATGCACGATCCGCGGTTCACATCACTAACGGAATTTCCACGTGCCCTGCAAGGTCACGTAGCGCGGCGTGGAAACCGATGCGGCACTGTAAGCGCCCACGGTATAGGCATGCTGCATCGTCACCTTGTCGCCGAGGTTGCGCCCGATCAACGCGACTTCCCAGCGATCATCGGCATCGGCGACTGCCGCCCGCAGATCAGCCTTGAAGAAGGCACTCTGAGTATGTAGCGGCGATATGCTCTGGTGCAGGTAATAATCGTCCGAATAGTACAGGGAACCATTGAGCTTCAGCCGGGTGCCCGTGGTCAGCGGACTGTTCCAGTCGAAACTCGCCGTGCCGGTCCACTCG
>CAZQGA010000138.1:0-6370 GCA_964592735.1 uncultured Chromatiaceae bacterium
GCGTGTTCTGGTTCGCCCTGCTGGCGGCCTGGGTCCTGGCGGCCAATGCCTACCGGTTTCCCGGAACAGCGCTGGGCAGCTTCTATCACCAGCCCGCGAGAACCGCGATCGGCGGCATTCCCCTGTTCTTCATCCTCAGTTTCGTCCTGGCGGCTGCGATCACCGCTGTCCTGGTCCTTGCCGCAATCCGCGGCTACGGCCACCTGCTGCGCTCGCGCCGCACGTGGGTCGGCATCACGGCCCTGCTGTCAGTGGCTGTCGTCCTGCCCGCGATCAGCACCGCGAACAGCGGCAGCGGCAAGCCCTTCGAACGCCCGCACATCATCCTGGTGGGTATCGATTCCCTGCGTGCCGATTTCGTCCGCAACGAGCAGCACCACTGGACGCCCTCGATCGATGAGTTCCTGGGCCACGCCGTTTCCTTCTCGAACGCTTATACGCCCCTGGCGCGTACCTTTCCGGCCTGGGTTTCCATCCTGTCCGGGCGCCATCCACACACGACCGGCGCCTTCGTCAACCTGCTGCCCCGCGAAATGATCCATGAAGGCCAGACCCTGCCGGCCGTGCTGGGAGCTCACGGATACCAGACCACCTACGCGATCGACGAGGTGCGCTTCTCGAACCTGGACCAGTCCTACGGCTTCGACAAGACGCTGACTCCACCGATGGGTGCCGCGGATTTCCTGCTGGGCTTTTTCGCCGATGCGCCACTCGCCAACATCGTCGTCAACACGGTGCTGGGGAAAGTCCTGTTCCCCTATGCTTACGCGAACCGTGCGGCAAGCACCATCTACGATCCGGACACCTTCATCGACCGTATCGAGGCGGATGCCGATTTCAGGCAGCCCACGATGCTCGCCGTACACCTGACGCTGGCGCATTGGCCGTTCACCTGGGCCGACTCCCCTGATCCGGAGCTGACGGCCGCCAGCGTGGCACTCGATCCTGCCGCAACCACGCGCAGCCGGTACGAACTGGCTGTGCGCCGGGTGGACCAGCAATTCAAGCGCCTGATGACGGTGCTCGAAGCCAAAGGTGCGCTCGACAACGCCATCGTCGTCGTCCTGTCGGATCACGGCGAATCCCTCGGCGAGCCCTCCGCCATCGATGACCAGGTGCAGATTTTTGGTCATGGCACGCACGTCTTCTCCGGTGACCAGTATCACGTCGTCCTCGGCATGCGGTCCTTTGGCAACCCGCTGATTCCCATCCGGCCCGACACCATCCTGTCCTTTCCAGTGTCACTCGAGGACATCACACCAACCCTCCTCGACATGCTGGAACTCGACCAGGGCCTCTCGTTCGACGGCCGGAGCCTGCTGCCGTACCTGGGCAAGGACGGCAGGCTCCAGGCAGAAACCCAGGCGCGGGTCCGGTTCCTCGAAACCGAATTCAATCCACCCGGCATCTCGACTGAAAAACTGCCTTCCGCCAGCGCCATCTCGGCAGCAGCCAAGAGTTACCGGATCGATCCGGCGAACGGCCGTCTGGTCATACAGGCCAGTTTCGTCGGTGAAATCCTCGAACAGCGCCAATACGCCGTTGAGCGTGACGGTGAGCTGCTGGCGACAGTCCCCGCCCAGGGCAACAGCCGCGAACAGCACCTCCTCCACTACAGCCCCCAGGCTGGTGGTGTCCCTGTATGGCTGGAGCAGCCACCGACAGCCAACGGCGACCCGCGGCTCTACGCCCTGTGGCAGGCGCTGGAACAGCGGTTCACTGCAGTCCGTGAGCGCCGGGTCGCGCCCGCACCCGTACTGGCCCAGGCGAACCCCTAGCACCATAGCGGACTACTCCCGCATCGCCGGGTCGAGCTTGATGCCTGCGCTGCCGGCCACCCCGGGACCGGAGCAGAAGCAACCCGTTTCCAGCACCTTTCGGGCAAGGGCAGCAGGCAAACCCCAAATGCCCGAATTGCGACGCCCGTTCGGTTGCGCGCCCCTGACTGATAAGCAACACTAGTCCGTCCGCCACCCAGCTTCCGGAAGGGCGCCCGCGCGCTACGCAGGTCCAATGGCCGTCAACCCCACTGCTTCCCCGCTTTCGGGTCTGTCCCGCCGCCTGGTCCAGGACGGCATCATCGCCGAGGACAGCATCCTGCAGGCGCTGCAGGCGAGCCGCAGCGAGCCCGGTGGCCTCGTGCCTTACCTGGTATCGCGCAAGCTGGTGGACGCACGCCAGGTGGCCATCGCGGCTGCACATGAGTTCGGCATCCCGCTGCTCGACCTCGATGCGGTGGAGACGGATCTCGACGCCTTCAAGTCCGTCGACCGCCAATTGCTAGCCCGGCACCGGGTCCTGCCGCTCCTGCTGCGGAGCAAGCGCCTCTTCCTCGGCATGGCCGATCCGACCAACCTGCAGGCCATCGACGAGATCAAGTTCCAGACGGGTTTTCGCATCGACCCGGTCGTCGTCGAGCAGGACAAGCTCGAAGACGTGGTCGCGCATGCGCTGGAGGCCGTCGATACCTCCATGAGCAGCATGGCGGACGACGACTTCGACCTCGAGAGCCTCGAGGTCACCGGCGGCGACGAAGAGACCACCGACGAACCCGGGCGCGATGACACCGTCGATGCCCCGGTGGTGCGTTTCGTCAACAAGGTGCTGCTCGACGCCATCAAGCGTGGCGCCTCGGACATCCACTTCGAGCCCTACGAAAAACACTACCGCGTACGCACCCGCCTCGATGGCGTGCTGAAGCAGGTGGCCGCACCGCCGCTGGCGCTGTCCGCGAAGGTGGTGGCACGGCTCAAGGTCATGGCGCGGCTCGACATTGCCGAGCGGCGCCTGCCGCAGGACGGCCGCATCAAGATGAAGCTGTCGAAGACGCGCGCCATCGACTTCCGCGTCAACACCTGCCCGACCCTGTTCGGCGAAAAAGTGGTACTTCGCATCCTCGACCCCTCGAGCGCCAAGCTCGGCATCGATGCACTGGGCTATGAGGATGCCCAGAAGCGGGCCTACCTCGACGCGCTCTCACGGCCCTACGGCATGATCCTCGTCACCGGGCCGACGGGCAGCGGCAAGACGGTGTCGCTCTACACGGGGCTGAACATCCTCAATACCGAGGACCGCAACATCTCCACGGCGGAGGACCCGGCGGAAATCAACATGCCCGGCGTCAACCAGGTCAACGTCAACCCCAAGGTGGGCCTGACCTTCGCCGCCGCCCTGCGGGCCTTCCTGCGCCAGGACCCGGACGTGATCATGGTCGGCGAGATCCGCGACCTGGAGACCGCCGAGATCGCCATCAAGGCCGCCCAGACCGGCCACCTGGTGCTGTCCACGGTGCATACGAACGACGCGCCGAAGACGCTTTCGCGGCTGGTGGACATGGGCGTGAAGCCCTACGCCATCGCCAGTTCCGTGCACCTGATCATCGCCCAGCGCCTGGCCCGGCGGCTCTGCGAGAGTTGCAAGGAAATCAAGGATATCCCGGAAGAGGCCCTGCTGCAGGAAGGCTTCACGAAGCAGGACGTGCACGGCGGGCTGCGCATCTACGGGCCGGTCGGCTGTAAATCCTGCACGGACGGCTACAAGGGCCGGGTCGGCATCTACCAGGTGATGCCCATCACCGAATCCATCTCGCGCATCATCCTCGAGGGCGGCAGTGCCCAGGAGATCGCCGAGCAGGCCAGCAAGGACGGAATCTGGGACCTGCGTCGCTCCGCGCTGCAGAAAGTCAAGGACGGGGTTACCAGCCTGGAAGAGATCAACCGGGTTACGATTGATTGATTT
Organism: uncultured Chromatiaceae bacterium; assembly: GCA_964592735.1. Taxonomy (GTDB): domain Bacteria; phylum Pseudomonadota; class Gammaproteobacteria; order Steroidobacterales; genus QUBU01. Next base: position 3,739 of record CAZQGA010000138.1, read on the forward strand.
TCTGCGGGACAGGTCCCGGCGGGCGCGCGACGGGACCGTAAGATTGGGTGAACGGGCCGATGTTTCCCGAGATCGGCCAGAAACGGTCATGGTGCGGTCATGGCACAGAGCATAGCCACCAAGCAGGCCGCCTTCCTGTGGGAAGGCACCGACAGCCGGGGCAACCGGGTACGCGGCAAGAGCGTGGCGGCCACCGAGGTGGCGGTGCGCGCCGAATTGCGCAAGCAGGGCGTCGTCCCGGTCAAGATCAGGAAGCAGTCCACCCTGTTCAAGGGCAAGGGCAAGGTGACCGCGGGCGACATCGCCCTCTTCAGCCGCCAGCTCGCCACCATGCTGCAGGCGGGCATCCCGCTGGTGCAGGCCTTCGAGATCGTCGGCTCGGGCCACGACAACCCGGCCATGCAGAAGCTGATCCTCTCCATCAAGCAGGACCTGGAGGGCGGCACCGCGCTGACCGAGTGCCTCGCCAAGCACCCACTCTACTTCGACGATCTCTACCGCAACCTCGTCGAGGTCGGCGAGCACTCCGGCTCGCTCGACACGCTGCTCGACAAGGTGGCGACCTACAAGGAAAAGACCGAGGCCATCAAGAAGAAAATCAAGAAAGCGCTCTTCTATCCGACGGCAGTCGTCGTCGTCGCCATCATCGTGACCGTCATCCTGATGATCTTCGTGATCCCGCAGTTCGAGTCGCTGTTCAAAGGATTCGGCGCGGACCTGCCGGCCTTCACCCGCATGGTCATCGACATGTCCAACTTCCTGCAGAAGAGGGGCATCTTCCTGCTGGCGGTCGTCGTCGCGGCGATCATGGGCTACCTGTACATGAGCAAGCGCTCACGCCGGATGCGCGAGGCTCAGGACCGGCTGGCGCTGAAACTGCCCATCGTCGGCGACATCCTCACCAAGGCGGCCATCGCCCGCTTCGCACGTACGCTCTCCACCATGTTCAGCGCGGGTGTGCCGCTGGTCGAGGCGCTGCAGTCGGTCGCCGGCGCCACCGGCAACGTCCTCTTCGAACGGGCCGTGCTCGACATGAAGGATGAGGTCGCCACCGGCCAGCGCCTGCAGCGTGCCATGGAAAACACCGGACTCTTCCCCAACATGGTGATCCAGATGATCGCCGTCGGCGAGGAATCCGGCTCGCTCGACCAGATGTCGGCCAAGGTCGCCGACTTCTACGAGGCCGACGTCGACAACGCCGTCGATGCCATGAGCAGCCTGCTCGAACCGCTGATCATGGCCATCCTCGGCGTGCTGGTTGGCGGCCTGGTGGTGGCCATGTACCTGCCGATCTTCAAGATGGGCGCGGTCATCTGACCGGCGGTGGGCGCGGACGCAGTCTTGTTCATTGCGGTCGCGGCCACGCTGCTCGGGCTCGTCGTCGGCAGCTTCCTCAACGTCGTCATCTACCGCCTGCCGGTGATGCTCGAACGCGACTGGCAGCGCCAGGCGCGCGAGCTGCTCTCGCCCGGTGAACCGGCCGCAGCCGCGGGGCCGCGCTTCAACCTCGCCACGCCGCGCTCCACCTGCCCGTCCTGCCAGGCGCAGATCAAGGCCTGGCACAACATCCCCGTGCTGAGCTGGCTCTGGCTGCACGGGCGTTGTGCAGCCTGCGCAGCACCGATCCCGGCCCGCTACCCGGCCGTGGAAGCCTTCACCGGCCTGGTTTCGCTCGCCGTGGCGCTGCGCTTCGGGCTGTCGCTGGAGGCTGCCGGCGCACTGCTGCTGTGCTGGTCGCTGATCGCGCTCAGCTTCATCGATCTCGACCACCAGATCCTGCCCGACATCATCACCCTGCCGCTGCTCTGGGCAGGCCTGCTGTTCGCCCTCCTCGGCGCGGAGGGCCAAGGCTACCTCGTCCTCACCGACCTGCGCAGCAGCGTGATCGGCGCCATGGCCGGCTACCTGAGCCTCTGGCTGGTGTACCACGGCTTCCGCCTGGTGACCGGCAAGGAAGGCATGGGCCACGGCGACTTCAAGCTGCTCGCCGCGCTCGGTGCCTGGCTCGGCTGGCAGAAGCTGCCACTGGTCATCCTGCTCTCCGCCCTGGTCGGCGCAATCATCGGCATTGCACTGGTGGCACTGCGCGGGCGCGACAGCCAGCAACCCCTGCCCTTCGGCCCCTACCTCGCCGCGGCCGGCCTGGTGGCCCTGCTCTGGGGCCAGCCGATCATCGACGCCTACCGGCGCTTCAGCGGCTTCTGAGAGCTGCCGGCCATGCCGCAGCCCGCCGGCCACATCCTGCGTATCGGGCTCACCGGCGGCATTGCCAGCGGCAAGAGCACCGTCGCCACCCTGTTTGCCGATCTGGGCGTTCCCGTCATCGACACCGACGAACTCGCTCGCGAGGTGGTGCGCCCCGGCTCATCCGGCCTGGCGGAAATCGTCGCCAGCTTTGGCGCCGCGATGCTCGACGCCAGCGGGGCGCTGGATCGCCGACGCCTGCGCGCCCTGGTCTTTGCCGATGCCGGCAAGCGCCGCCAGCTCGAGGCCATCACCCATCCCCGCATCGAGGCGGCTGCCATGGCCGCCTGCGCGCGGGCGGGCGGCCCCTACCAGCTGCTGGTCGTGCCCCTGCTCATCGAATCAGGCTTCGACCGGCATGTCGACCGGGTACTGGTGGTGGTCTGCC
>CAZQGA010000139.1:0-6353 GCA_964592735.1 uncultured Chromatiaceae bacterium
CTGGCTGGACTGAGAGTCAGCGGACTGGCTGGCCTGTCCACCCCCATCACGATCACGTCCCTCGCCACCCGCATTGCCCTGGCCGCTGCGGCGTCCACCCCGGCGGCGTGAGCGGGAAGAGCGGTCCCGGCGCATGGCCTGGCCTTGTTCACCGGCCTGTGTCTCAGTGCTGACGTTGCCCTGACGACCCTGTTCCTGGCGCTGTTCTTCGCCCTGGCGGGGATCACTACGCCCCTCGGCGCGTGGCTCCTGCGGCGGACGTCCGCCATCCTGGCGTTGTGGACGGGATCCCCGCTGGTCGCGTAGTTCACGACTATCGCGCGGGCCGCGTCCGTCGCGCCGCTCACCGCCTTGGCCACCCTGGCTGCCTTGGGTGCTCTGGCCTCCCTGGCTGGATTGCTGGCCGCGGCTATTGCGCCGGTCGTCGCGGTGGCGCTCATCGCGACGTGTCCGGCCGTGCTGGTCACGGTGACGGTTGTTGTCATGACGCGGGCTGCGATGATCCCGCTGGCGATCACCCCGCTGTTCAGCCGGTTTGGTGGCGGGTGCTGCCGGTGCGCTGCCGAACAGCCAGATCTTGAGCCGCGGGATGAGCCCGAGCGTCGGTGCGGCTGGCGCGGCAGGTACCGGCCCCTCGTCGATGACGAATCCTGGCGGGGGCGGTGGTGCCGGGGTCTGCGGCATGGAGGGAATGACCGCGGCCTCCTCGGTCTTTACGCGCGGCGCAAACAGGTCCAGGGCGGCATCGGATGGCGGCTGCTCCTGGGCGGCCAGCGTGTAGCTGGCGCCGGCATTTTCCGGGGCTGTGATCTGGTCGTCGCGTACGCGGCGGAGTGTGTAGTTCGGTGTTTCGAGGTTCGGGTTGGCAATGAGGACGAGTTGCACGTGATCGCGCTCTTCGATGATGCGGATCCAGTCGCGCTTCTCATTGAGCAGGTAGGTGGCGACGTCCACCGGCAACTGTGCGATCACCTTTGAAGAGCGGTCCTTGCGCGCTTCCTCGCCGATCAGGCGCAGCACGGCCAGCGCGAGGGATTCGACGCCACGGATGGAGCCCGAGCCGTTGCAGCGGGGGCAGGTCTGGTGGGCGGATTCGCCGAGCGAGGGCCGCAGGCGCTGGCGCGAGAGCTCCAGCAGGCCGAAGCGTGAGATGCGCCCGATCTGCACCCGTGCGCGATCCATCTTCATGGCGTCGCGCAGGCGGTTTTCCACCTCGCGCTGGTTGCGCTGGGAGGACATGTCGATGAAGTCCACCACCAGCAGTCCGCCGAGATCGCGCAGGCGGCACTGCCGCGCGACTTCGTCGGCCGCTTCCAGGTTGGTGGCAAATGCGGTGGCCTCGATGTCTTCGCCCTTGGTGGCGCGGGCCGAGTTGATGTCGATCGACACCAGCGCCTCGGTCTGCTCGATCACCAGGCTGCCGCCGGAGGGCAGGGTGACGAGGTGGGAGAAGGCCGATTCGATCTGGCTCTCGATCTGGAACCGTGTGAAGAGGGGGACCGTGTCCTGGTACAGCCGCAGCTTGCGCAGGTTCTGCGGCATGACGCGCTCCATGAACTGGCGCGCTTCCTCATGCGTCTTCGGATCATCGACGATGATCTCGCCGACATCGTTGGACAGGTGGTCGCGCAGCGCGCGGATGACGGCATCGCTGTCCTGGAAGATCAGGAATGGCGCCGGCCGGCTCACGACGGCCGCCTTGATGGCTTCCCAGATGCTCAACAGGTACTGCATGTCCCAGTTGAGTTCCTCGGTGCTGCGGCCAACGCCCGCGGTGCGGATGATCACGCCCATGCCGCCGGGGACCTCGAGGTCATGCAGGGCTTCACGGATTTCGTCGCGCTCCTCGCCGCTGATGCGGCGCGAGACGCCGCCACCGCGCGGGTTGTTGGGCATCAGCACGATGAAGCGGCCGGCCAGGCTGATGAAGGTGGTGAGGGCGGCACCCTTGTTGCCGCGCTCCTCCTTGTCCACCTGGACGACGATTTCCTGGCCTTCGCGGAGCAGTTCACGGATGTTCATCCGCTCGCCGCTGGGTTCGGTCACGAAGTACTCGCGGGAAATCTCCTTCATCGGCAGGAACCCATGGCGATCGGCGCCATAGTCGACGAAGGCCGCATCGAGGCTCTGTTCGATGCGGGTTATGCGTCCCTTGTAGATGTTGGCCTTGCGTTGTTCCTGGGAGGGTGACTCGATGTCAAGGTCATACAGTTTCTGGCCATCGACCATGGCCACGCGCAACTCTTCTTCCTGAGTTGCATTGATCAGCATTCTCTTCATAAGGCCCTACTTGTGGGTTGTGTGCGGGCACTCCTGGCAAACGGCGGCGCGTGTTCGAATGAGGTGACATGCCGGCGCCGGAAACGGCAGCCGATGCCCATGGCGTGGCCGGTACGGGCGCCCGTGGGCGTATCCCGCATTCACTCGCTCTAGTCTGAATCGAGTCCGGCATCGGGCACTGTCACTGGAATTCGTGGCGCGACGGCTCCGGTGTCAGTCGGATCCCGTCAGCCAGGGAAGCCCAAACGATGAGCCTGCCAGGCAGGCCCCGGAAATATCAGCAACTGCTGGCATCGGATTCGTTGGGGAACGAACGCCGCAGCCCGGCAACTGAAAGCGCACAAAGCGTACGCGGTCGTTAATATAGCAGCCAGAACCTTTACCATCAATGGATTACGCGAACCTTGGCTGCCGACAATCCAGCTTCGCCCCCCCCCGAGGCCAGCCGGCCGGGCGTCCGAACCGTCATCGTGGATGCCGAGGAGGCTGATCGCCGGTTGGATAACTTTCTTGTGGCGCGGCTGAAGGGTGTGCCGCGTACGCATGTCTACCGGATCATCCGCTCCGGGGAGGTGCGGGTGAACAGCCGGCGGGCCAGCGCCAGCCAGCGGCTGGAAGCGGGGGACAAGGTGCGTATCCCGCCGGTCCGCCAGGCGCCTGGCAGCACGGGCCGCCCGCTGCGCCAAGGCAGCGCAGGCTGGATAGAGGGGCGGATCCTCTACGAAGACGACGATCTGATGGTGTTCGACAAGCCGACGGGGCTGGCCGTGCACGGTGGCAGCGGTGTCAGCCTGGGTGCGGTCGAACTGCTGCGCGCCGCCCGGCCGGGTGCCCGGTTCCTGGAGCTCGTCCACCGGCTGGACCGTGACACCAGCGGCTGCCTGATGTTTGCCAAGCGTGCTGCGAGCCTCCGCCATCTGCAGGCACAGTTTCGGGCCGGTGAGGTGGAGAAAATTTACCTTGCGCTCCTGGTGGGGCGGTTGCGGGGTGAAGAGCGGCTGGTGGATGCACCGTGGCTCACCACCGAGAGGCGTGGTGGGGAGCGCCACGTCCGTGTTGATGATGCTGGCAAGCCGGCGGCAACGCGCATGACTGTGGCAGAGCGCTTCCCGGGTGCCACCCTGGTGCGGGTGGCGCTACTGACGGGTCGCACACACCAGATCCGTGTGCACGCCGCCCATCTTGGCCTGCCGCTTGCCAGTGATCCCCGCTACGGTGTCGAGCCGGACCCGATCGTGTGCCAGACCGGCCTGCAGCGGTTGTTCCTGCACGCGGCATCCATCGCCGTGGCGAGTCCGCGTGATGAGCGTGTCATCCGTGTCGAGAGCGCCCTGCCTGAAGATCTGCAGCGAGTGCTGGAGCGCTTGCGTGCTGCGCGCGGCCGGCCTAAATGACGCGCACGCCCAGTTGACGCAGTGCTGCGGCGAGCCACAGCAGGGGCAGTCCCTGGATGGCTGTGGGATCGTGGGTGTCGACAGTGCTGAAAAGGGCTGCGCCGAGGGACTCAAACTTGAAGGCCCCGGCGCAGTCAACCGGATTGTCGCGCTCGACGTAGCGCGCAATTTCTTCGGTGCCCAGGGTGCGGAACTGCAGCGTGGTCCGGTCCATGTGCTCCAGTACCGGCTGTCCCGGGCCGAGAACTGCCACGGCGGTGTGGAGCACGAGTGGGCGACCGCTGCAGTGGCTGAGTTGCCCGATGGCCCGGGCGGCGGTGCCGGGCTTGCCAAGGATGCGGCCTGCGCATTCGGCAACCTGGTCGCTGCCGATGATGATGGCGCCAGGCCAGGCCAGCGCTACATGGCTGGCCTTGCACCGGGCGAGCCGGACGGCCAGGGCCGACGCGGACTCTCCCGGCAGTGGCGTCTCGTCCACCCGGGGGGCATCCACTTCGAAGGTCGGCAACAGGCGGGTGAGCAATTCGCGGCGGTAGCGCGATCCGGATCCCAGCACCAAGACCGGGCTGGTGGTATCGATGCTGGGTGCTGGCTTCCGCATGCGGGCCGACCGTAACGGATTTTGACAGGGTATGCCAGCATCCTTACACTTCCCCGTTTATGCTCGTTGAGCGGATCGGAGCGGCACAACTCGCTGAGTGGGTGGCTGCCGGCACAAGCCTGGCCGGGAGCGTCCTGCCCGGCACCCTGCCTCGTGTGGGTGCGGCGCTGGCTGAAGGCGCTGCTGGCAGGTTGGAGGTTTCGCTTCATTTCCGGGCAGGGCCTGAGTCCTTCCCGGTGGTGGAGATCCGTGCGACGGGCATGTTGCCGCTGGTCTGCCAGCGATGCCTGCGCGCCGTGCCCTGGAGCCTGGATCTGGATGTGGTGCTGACGCTGGTGCCTGATGAGGCAGCGGCAGAAGAACTGGCTGATCCGTTCGACAGTGTATTGCTCGAGAATGATGGAGCGCTGGCTTTGCGGGCCATGGTCGAGGACGAGATCCTGGCCATGATGCCGCTGGCACCGCTGCATGCGCAGCTCGATGGTTGCAGACTGTCTGGTGGTGACGAAGCCAGTGAGGCAGCAACCTCCGGGGCTGCGTCGAAGGTCAACAGGCCCTTTGCTGGTCTTGGCACCCTGATGGGCGAAGACGGCAAGGGCGGGAAGTAGGATTTTCAGGAGAGTTTGAGATGGCTGTTCAGCAAAGGCGCAGGACCCCGTCCACCCGCGGCATGCGCCGCATGCACGACCGACTGGAGAAGCCGGCTGTGTCCGTCGAGCCCACGACGGGTGAAACGCATCGTCGTCACCACGTCAGCCCTGACGGCTACTACCGTGGCAAGAAAGTCATCGAGACCACGGAAGAACCCGCCGAATAACGGCATCGTGCCGGCGTATCGGCACTGCGGGCCGTTGCTTCATTCTGGCATTTCCGCCTGAGGACAAGCCTTGTCTAGGCCGGTCACCATTGCGCTCGACGCCCAGGGCGGTGACAGGGGTGCATCGGTTTGCATCCCGTCCGGACTCGCGATGTTGCGCGAGCACCCTGATCTGCACCTGATTCTCGCCGGGCAGCGCGAGGTCATTGAGCCGTACCTTGAGGGTATAGGCGCGATTGGCTCGCGCGTGACCGTCCACGATGCCCGCCAGGTTGTCGGCATGGACGAGCATCCGGCTGACGCACTGCGCAAGAAGAAGGATTCCTCCATGCGCGTGGCTATAGACCTGGTGAAGGCTGGCCAGGCTGATGCCTGCGTCAGCGCTGGCAATACCGGTGCGCTCATGGCCACGGCGCGCTTTGTCCTGAAAACCCTGCCGGGCATCGATCGTCCAGCCATCATGGTGCCGGTGCCGACGATGCATGGGCGCACCTATATGCTCGATCTCGGCGCCAATTCGGACTGCACGCCGGAGCACCTGTTCCAGTTCGCCATCATGGGCTCAGTCGTCGCCAAGGGCATCGAGAACATCGAGTATCCGCGTATTGGTCTCCTCAACATTGGCGAGGAAGAAATCAAGGGCAACGAGACCGTGAAGCAGGCGGCGGCCCTGCTGGCGTCAAGCCCGCTGCATTACATCGGTTTCATCGAGGCTGACCGCATTCCGGAGCAGCGCGCTGATGTCGTGGTCTGTGATGGGTTCACCGGCAACGTTGCCCTGAAGTCCATGGAAGGTACAGCCCGGCTGGTACGCCACTTCCTGCAAAAGGAGTTCCGCTCCGGGCTGTACGGACGCATGGCCGGCCTGGTGGCGCGGCCGGTGCTGCGCTCGCTGGCCAACAGGCTGGATCCGCGCCGCTATAATGGCGCCAGCCTGGTGGGCCTGAACGGAATCGTGATCAAGAGCCATGGCGGTGCCGACGAGGTGGCATTCCGCCAGGCGATCCACACCGCCATGCTCGAGGTCGACAAGCAGGTGCCCGACCAGATCCGCAGGCTTCTCCAGGAGCAGGCCAGCTAGATGTACGCACGCATTGCCGGCACCGGCCGCTACCTGCCCGAGCGCATCCTGACGAACCAGGAGCTCGAGAAGATGGTGGACACCACCGACGAGTGGATCCGCGATCGCACCGGCATCGAGCGCCGGCATATCGCCGCCGAGACGCAGACCACGGCGGACCTCGCCGAACAGGCGGCGTAC
>CAZQGA010000140.1:0-6352 GCA_964592735.1 uncultured Chromatiaceae bacterium
GGCTGAACCAGGCGAGCACGCGCCGGCGCACGCTGCCGCGTCGCTGGTGATCGAGGATGCGATTGCGGAGGATGCGGAAGAACAGAAGCTGCCATTCAGCCTCGGGTGCACGCGCATAGCTGCGCACCAGCCGGAACATCGCATCCTGCACGATGTCGAGGGCATCGTCGGCATCGCGTACCGCGAAGCGTGCAAGATGAAATGCTCTTCTTTCCACACCTGCCAGAAACCGCTCCATGGCGGCCCGTTCAGCCAGAACGCTCTCCTCTGCCCTGTCACCCGGCCTGGTGGCAGGCAAGGTCCGGAGCGGCACGACATCCAGGTTCCGCATAGCATATAAGGAACGGCCTCAAAGCCAATGCGTTGACAGGGGCCTTGTACAAAGCGCCGGTCTTTATTCACATCACGTTGCGGAACTGGGCTGTTACGGCACGAATCATGATGTCGCGACAAAAACTCTCTGTAACTATTTGTTAAAGCAAGTCATTTCTGTTTAGGATAAAAAATAAGCAGCTTGTCATAAGTGGCTTCTGCTGCGGTCTTCGGCGATGTTTCAGGCGATTCTCCACAGACTTATCCACTGGATTTGTGGATAAATGATGCAGCGCGCCGAAGTCCTGGCCCGGAGCCTCCCGTGAGTGGCATGGCGATCCTCAAGGTAGCCATCGACGCCCCGGTCATGACGCCCTTTGATTACCTGGCTCCGGCGGATGCCCGCGTCGAAGCCGGCCAGCGCGTGCTCGTTCCCTTCCGCAGCAGCAAGCGTGTGGGCGTCGTGGTAGGAATGACCGCGCAATCGACTGTCCCAGCCGGCCGGCTGCGGCGGGCGCTCGCCGTACTCGACCCCGAACCGCTGCTGGATGCCGACCTGCTGGTCCTGCTCGACTGGGCCGCCGGTTACTACCAGCACCCGCCAGGGGAGGTCTATGCAGCAGCGCTGCCCCGCCTCCTGCGCCATGGCCGCAGCGCCAGCACAGGCAGCCCCGTCTGGCGCATCACCACCAACGGCCGCGTGGCACTCGATGCGGGAACTGCCGCACGCGCCCCGGTGCAGGCCAGGCTCCTTGCCGCGCTTGCCGGCGCTGTCGATGGCCTCGACAGCGATGCTCTTGCCGCACAGGCCGAGCGCTGGCCGCCAGCCATACGCCAGCTCGAACTCCGGGGCTGGGCACAGCGCACGCTGGCTGACCCCTGGGAACGCAGCCTGACGACAGTGGCCGAGCCTGCCCCCACGCCAACCCCGGCACAGACAGAGGCCATTGCGGCCATCGTGGCCACCAGCGGCTTCCAGGGCTTTCTGCTCCAGGGCGTCACCGGCAGCGGCAAAACCGAGGTCTATCTGCGCTGCATCGAGCAGCAGCTTGCCGCAGGCCGCCAGAGCCTGGTGCTGGTGCCGGAGATCGGGCTGACGCCGCAGCTCCTCGCGCGGTTCCGCAGCCGCTTCCCCGCTGCCGGCATCATCGCACTGCACTCCGGGCTCACCGACCTGCAGCGACTCGAGGCCTGGCAGCGCGCCCGCGACGGGCGCGCAGGCATCATCATCGGCACGCGCTCGGCCGTGTTCGTGCCGCTGCCGCGGCCAGGCCTGATCGTGGTCGACGAAGAGCACGACAGTTCCTTCAAGCAGCAAGAGGGATTTCGCTACTCGGCACGCGACATTGCCGTGTGGCGTGCGCGCCAGCTCGACGTCCCGGTGGTGCTCGGCTCGGCGACGCCCTCGCTGGAAAGCCTCGCCAACGTGGAGGCCGGCCGCTACCGCCGGCTGCGTCTGCCCGAGCGGACAGGCGATGCTGGCCACCCCAGCGTGCACCTCGTCGACCTGCGCCGACACGTGGCCACCGACGGCCTGGCCCAGCCGCTCATCGCCGCCATCGCCCGCCACCTGGCCGCGGGCGGCCAGGTCCTGCTCTACCTCAACCGCCGCGGCTACGCCCCGACACTCATCTGCCCGGGCTGCGGCCAGTGCCTGGATTGCCAGCGCTGCGATGCCCGCATGGTTCTGCACCGGCGCGAACGGCGGGTCAGCTGCCATCACTGTGGCGCCACACGCCCGGCACCTGAGCGCTGTGCCAGCTGCGGTGGCGAATTATTTGCGGTGGGTCAGGGCACCGAGCGGCTCGAGGCCGCACTCGGTGAACTCTTCCCGGCCGAGCCGCTGCTGCGACTGGATCGGGACACCACCCGCGGCCGGGGCGAACTCGAGCGCCGCCTGGCCGAGGTCGCGAGTGGACGCACGCGGATCCTGCTCGGCACGCAGATGCTCACCAAGGGTCACGACTTTCCGGGTGTCACCCTGGTCGGGATCATCGATGCCGACCAGGGGCTGTTTGGCACGGACTTCCGCGCCAGTGAGCGGCTGGCACAGACTTTTGTACAGGTAGCCGGTCGTGCCGGGCGTGGCGAGAAGCCGGGCGAGGTCTACATCCAGACCCTCTTTCCCGAGCACCCGCTCCTGCAGGTCCTGGTACGCGAGGGTTACGAGCGTTTCGCCGAGGCGGCGCTGGCCGAGCGGCGTGCGGCGGGCTGGCCGCCCTACAGCCACCTCGCGATGCTGCGTGCCGAAGCGCTGGCACGCGAACCCGCACTCGCCTTCCTCGCCCAGGCCCGTGCTGCCGGTGAGGCACTGGACAGCGCGGGCATCCGCCTGCTCGGACCTGCTCCCGCACCGATGGAACGCCGCGCAGGCCGCTTTCGCGCCCAGTTGCTCGTCGAGGCCACAGTCCGCAGCCGGCTGCAGCAGTTTCTCTCCGGCTGGCGCGCCGGGATCACCGCGCTGCCTGAAGCCACACGCATCCGCTGGTCACTGGACGTGGACCCGGTGGAGCTGTTTTGATGCCTGAATTCCGCTCTGTGCACCGCTAGAATTCATCCATGCCCATCACAAACCATATTGCGCAGGCACTCTGCGCCGCGCTGGAGTATGCCCCGGACCGTGCCGGGGAACTGGCACAGACACTGACGGCACCGCCCAACCCCGCCATGGGCGACTTCGCCTTCCCCTGCTTCCAGCTGGCGAAGGCGCTGCGCCTGCCGCCACCGAAGATCGCGGCCGACCTTGCCGCACGCCTGCAGCCCGATGCGCTGATCGCGCGCGCAACAGCCCAGGGCCCCTACATCAACATCCATCTCAACCGTGCGGAAGTTGCCCGGCAGGTGCTCGGTGCCGTATTGGCCGACCCGGCGGGCTGCGGCAGCCGCAATATCGGTGGCGGCGAGGTGATCGTGCTCGACTTCTCGGCACCGAACATCGCCAAGCCGTTCCATTTCGGCCATCTGCGCTCGACCAACCTCGGCGCCGACCTGGCGCGGATCTTCTCGTTCCTCGGCTACCGCGTGGTGCGCAAGAACTACATCGGGGACTGGGGCACGCAGTTCGGTTTCGTCATCTACGCCTGGCAGAAGTGGGGCGAGGTGAAGCTGCTGCGCGAGCGTGCCATCGACTACCTGGTGGAGCTCTATGTGCGGGCCCACCGCGAAAGCGAGGGCGACCCCGGGGTTCGCGAGCAGGCACGACAGCTCTTCCTGCGACTCGAACAGGACGACCCGGAGATCACCGCCCTCTGGCAGCAGTTCCGGGAACTCTCGCTGGCCGGCTTCATGAAGACGTACCAGCGCCTGGGCATCGCATTCGACAGCTACGACGGCGAAGCCGCGGTGAACCACCTCGTTGAGGAGACCATTGACCGCTTCGTGCGCGCCGGCATCGCCGAGGAATCCCTGGGCGCGCTGGTGGTGCAGGTGAATGCAGTACTTGGCCGGGAAATTGCCCCGCTGATGCTGCGCAAGTCCGACGGTGCCTCGACCTACGCGGCCCGGGACTGTGCCGAGGCTCTCGACCGCTGGAAACGCTACGGCTTCTCCGCGAACATCTATGTGGTCTCGCGGCAGGAGGATCACTTCGCCCAGGTATTCGCCGCGTTGACACGCCTGGCTGCCGCCGAACAATGGGAGAGCCAATGGCCGGCCAGCTGCGAAAACGTGAGCTTCGGCTACGTGCGCGGCATGTCCACGCGCAAGGGTGAGGCCGTGTGGCTGGAAGACGTGCTCGATGAGGCCCGCGACCGTGCCCGGCGCGTTCGCGAGGAGAAGTCCGCGGCCAATCCGCGGGCCTTCCCGACCCTGTCGGCGGCAGAGCTCGAGCACGTCAGCGAGAGCGTTGGCCAGGCTGCGCTGCTGTACTTCGACGTCTCCGCACGACGCCTGTCGGACGTGACTTTCGACTGGGACAGCGTGCTGCAGTTCGAGGGCAACACCGGCCCCTACCTGCAATATTCGCATGCCCGGATGTGCGGCATCTTCCGTCGTGCAGCCACGCTGGGACTGGATGCCGGAGGGAGCGCCGTGCCCGAATTTTCCGCCAGCCTGGTGGACGAGGAGTGGGCGCTGGTGATGATACTGCGCGGCTTCGGCCCCGCCGTGGAACGTGCTGGCGCCGGACGCGAACCCCACGAGGTAGCCCGCTTCCTGCACGAACTCGCCAGCGCCTACAACGCCTTCTACAACAACTGCACGGTCATCAACCCCGATGACCTGCACACCACCCACGCCCGCCTGGCGCTGGTGAGTGCTGCCCGGTCGGTGCTCGCCCGTGGCCTCGGGCTCCTGGGCATCCGGCCGCTGGAAACCATGTGAGCACCCGGGAGCAAGGTTGATCGTGGCAAGCCGTCGCAACCGGCGCCGCAGCACGGTGAGCAACCGGCGCACGACTGGCGCGCCCGCCTGGATGCTGGTGGTCACAGGGCTCGCCCTGGGGGCGGCCGCAGTAGGCACCGCGTTCTTCGTGCGCGACCGCCTTGCTGCCCAGCGCAGCACCCAGACCGGAACAGCACAGACTGCCGTGGCCACACCCAGGCCTGCACCCAGGCCAAAGGCAGATCCCGCACCGCCGGAGAAGCAGTTCGAGTTCTACGACATGCTGCCGAACTTCGAGGTCGTCGTGCCGGGTGAGGATCGCGATGTACGCCGGGACACCACGCCGGCGCCGGTGGAGGTGCCGGGCGCCTACGTCCTGCAGGCCGGCTCCTACGGCAGCTTCGCCGAGGCAGACAAGGTCAAGGCCCAGCTGGCTCTCCTGGGTGTCAGTTCGCAGATCCAGAAAATCACGGTGGATGATCGCCAGTTCCACCGCGTGCGCATCGGCCCGATCAACGACCTCGGCGAACTCAATCGCACCCGCACGCGCCTGCGCAAGGCGAAGATCGACGTGCTGGTCATCCGGGTGGGTGAATGACGGCCCTGCGGATGCCGGGAGCAGCCAGGACACCCCTGCTTCTGGCCGGTCTGCTCCTGCTCGCTGCCTGCGCACCAGCGACACGCCTGCCCGCACCGGTGTCACAGCCGGTTCCGCAGGCGACCACTGTTGCACCACCTGCCGCACCGGCTCCAGCACCGCAACCGTGCCCGACACTCGGGGTGGCCGCGGTCGGTGACGTCATGCTCGGCACCGACTTCCCCCGGGATGCGCTGCCTCCAGATGCAGGCCGCAGCCTGCTCACCGTCGTTGCCACGGACCTGCGGGCGGCGGACATCGCCTTCGGCAACCTGGAAGGCGTGCTCATGGATGGCGGTGAGCCGGTCAAGAAATGCCAGGATCCGAAGGTCTGCTTCCTGTTCCGCTCACCGACCCGCTACGCAGGCACCCTGGCCGATGCCGGCTTCGATGTCATGAGCCTCGCCAACAACCATGCGCGTGACTTTGGCGAGCCCGGCCGCAGTTCCAGCATGGCAGCCCTCGACGCCGCCGGCATCCGCCACTCCGGGCGCATCGGCGACCTCGCCAGCTGGGAGCAGGGCGGGAAGCGCGTCGCACTCATCGCCTTTTCGTTTACCAGTGGCTCGTATTCGCTGAACGACCTGGACGGCGCGCGCAAGCTGGTGGCAGAACTCAGGGCCAGCCATGACCTGGTGATCGTCTCGTTCCACGGCGGTGCCGAGGGCGGCGATGCCACACACCTGCCATTCGCGAGGGAACGCTTCTTCGGCGAGGATCGTGGCAATGTCGTGGAGTTCAGCCGGGCCATGGTGGACGCCGGTGCGGCACTCATCCTTGGCCACGGTCCGCACGTGCCGCGCGCCATCGAACTGCATGACGGGCACCTGATCGCCTACAGCCTGGGCAATTTTGCCACCTGGACTGGCATAAGCATCGCCGGGCCGAAAGGTTACGCGCCACTGCTCCAGGCCCGCATCGACCTGCAGGGGCGGCTCATCAGCGGGCGCATCGTCTCAGCGCTGCAGACCCGGCCGGCAGGGCTGCAGATCGATCCAGAGCGGCAGGCTTACCGGCTGATCCGCGAGATGACCACAGCCGATCTCGCTGGCGGCGGCCTGGTATTCGATGACGACGGCAGCT
>CAZQGA010000141.1:0-6344 GCA_964592735.1 uncultured Chromatiaceae bacterium
TCAAGACGGCGGCCGCGCCATCGACGATGCCGCTCGAGTTGCCGGCGTGGTGCACATGCTCGATGCGCTCGACCTCGGGGTAGCGCTGCAGGGCGATGGCGTTGAAGCCGAAATCCTCACCGAGGCGCTCGAAGGAAGGCTTGAGCGCGGTGAGGTCCGCCAGCGTCGTCTCCGGGCGCATGTACTCGTCACGGTCGAGCACGGTCAGGCCAAGCTGGTCGACGATCGGCACGATCGAGCGCTTGAAGTGGTCCTTCTGCCAGGCTTGCGCCGCACGGCGCTGGCTTTCCAGCGCGTAGCGGTCCACAGCATCACGGTTGAAACCATAGAGCGTTGCCAGCAGGTCGGCGCTGATGCCCTGCGGAATGTAGCGCGTACGGTGCGCCACTGCCGGATCCGCGCCCCAGGCACCGCCATCGGAGGCCATCGGCACCCTCGACAGGGCCTCGACGCCGCCGGCTACGCAAAGATCAGACTGGCCGGACATCACCTGGGCCGCAGCCGTGTTGACGGCTTCGAGACCCGATGCGCAGAAGCGGTTGAGCTGCTTGCCGGGTACGTTGATGGCATAGCCGGCGTTGAGCGTGGCGACGCGGGCAATATTGGCGCCCTGCTCGCCGATCGGCGTGACGCAGCCAAGCACGACATCGTCGACTTTGCTGGTGTTGAGCGAATTGCGGTCGCGGATGGCCCGCAGCACCTGTGTGGCCAGTTCGATGGACGGAATTTCGTGCAGGCTGCCCGTGGGCTTGCCCCGCCCGCGCGGCGTACGCACGTGGTCGAAAATGAATGCGTCAGTCATTCTCATGCTCTCCATTTCGCAGTCGGCCGGCCGGCCCGGGGGGCGCCGCTGATAGTCAACTGGATTGACATGCTAGACGAGAAAGCCGGGCAGCGGCAAGCGCCCACCTGCACAGCACATCGTTGAAGCCGTCAACGAAATTGACTACGATTCTGGACATGGGCAGGTTGCCACGCATCCTCCACCGGGCCATCCCCTGCTTGCCGGTGGACATCGAATGAGCAGGCGGCTGCCCATGCAGGCCCATCATGCCATCAATTACCCGTTTGCGGACCTCCCGGCACCAGGTGAGCCCGTGGAGGTGGCGATCGGGGTGTACTGGCTGCGCCTGCCGCTGCCATTTGCCCTGAACCATATCAACCTGTGGCTGCTGGAGGACGGGGACGGCTGGTGCATCGTCGACTCCGGCCTGGACATGCCCCAGAACCGGGAGCTGTGGGAACAGCTGCTCACCGGCTTCATGGCGGGGCGGCCCATCAAGCGCATCATCGTCACGCACTACCATCCCGACCACATGGGGCTCGCGGTATGGCTGGCCGGGATGGCCGGCGCCGGAATCTGGATGACGGAGCGGGAATTCCGCATGGCTTGCCGCGTCATGGACCAGGGCAGCCCCGAAATCACGCAGGCGCGGCTGGCATTCCTGCGCCGGCACGGGCTCTCGGGCGAACTGCTCGATGCCATGGCCTCCTGGGGAGCCTCATACCGTCGCAATGTGTCGGGCCTGCCAGCCAGCGTCACTCCCCTCCAGGACGGCCAGCAGCTGAAGATCGGCGCCAATGACTGGCAGGTCATCGTCGGGCGTGGCCATTCGCCCGAGCAAGCGACGCTTTATTGTCCGGCGCTGGGCGTGCTGATCTCGGGGGATCAGATCCTGCCCACGATCACCCCCCACATCGGCGTCTGGCATTTCGACCCGGACGCTGACCCGATCAGCCTGTTCCTCGCCTCGCTCACGCGCTTCACGCAACTGCCGCAGGGGACACTGGTGCTGCCGGCGCACGGGATGCCCTTTACGGGCCTTCACGCACGGCTCGACTATCTCGCCGCACACCATGCCCAACGGCTGGAACATGTGCTCGGCTTCTGCGAGCAGCCGCGCAACGGCGCCGATACGATGCGGGAGCTGTTCAGTCGCCGCCTCAACGCCCAGCAGGTGAATTTTGCGATCGCCGAAGCCCTCGCCCACCTCAACCATCTGCTCCTGCAGGGCGAACTCATCCGCACCACGGACGAGACCGGCCATTGGCATTACCAGCGCGCCGGGGCAGCGCTCAGGATTTCGGCCGCGGTTGGCGCCTCGGGCGCAGCTCGGGAAGCTTGACCGTACGCTCGACGAGCTGCCAGCCACTGCCGCTGCCGTAGCGGGCATCCAGGCGCATCATCGAGCGGTAGAAGAACCGCGCGAACCAGAGGCCAAACACCACCACGGCAAGCACCGGCTTCCAGCCGAGAGCCCAGGTCTGGTCATAAACGAAATACTGGATGGCCACGAACGCACCGTACAGCCAGGCGAGCATGCCGGCAGTCGAGCCGATTGCGATGCGCAGGTAGCGCTGCGGATTTCCGGAAAATTCCTGGGTCATTGCCAATCCCGCTGGTTTTGAACTCCCGAGGCCACTCAGAACGGCTTGACCGTCGCCAGAAAGAGCACGATAACGCCAAAGACGATGACGGGGCCGCTCGTGATCAGCAGGAACCACCAGTGCCGCTGTACCCCCCTCTCGTAACTGGCGTCATCACCCGCCGCGCGCAGGCGCGCCTTGTTGCCGCCCTGCTGGGTGAGGTAGTAATCGAAGCCCTCTATCGGCAGGAAGACGCTGACGACGATGAGGAGCTTCAGCAGGAGCCAGCCAGCCCCGGTGCTCCAGCCACCGGCCAGCCAGAGCATCGGCCCGGTGATCAGCACGACCGGAAAGGCGATGTGCTCGTAGATGACGCCATGGTCGAACCGCTCCATGACCCAGTCACGCAGCGCGACGACACCGGCGTCCCCCGGGTTGCGCCGCCAGGCCTTGAACACCGGCACCAGGTAGAAGGCGTAGCCAACGGCCGTGCTCCACAGCCATACGGTCGTGGCGATCAGGTGGACCAGCTTGATGTAGGAATAGTATGGCGCCAGAACGCCTTGCAGGTAGGCAAGCATCAGCTGTGGCCCCGCGGACAATGTTGTCAATTATATTGACTTTCGATTTACTGTAAAGGAAAGTCTGGCCACTATCCATGGTCAAACAGCACGGACCCCGGCCGAACATGTATTCGCTATCCCAGGCCCTGCAGCGGGCGGCAACGGTCAACCACGGAGGCGTCGCCAGCCGCTGCCAGGGACGGCGAATGACCTGGGCACAGACCCTGGAACGGGTGCAACGGCTCGCTGCCGTGCTGCGAGGACTCAGCCTCGCCCCGGGCGATCGCGTGGCGATCCTGGCCGGCAACAGCGACAGCTACTTCCATCTCCTGTTCGCCATCGCATGGGCGGGCGGCGTCGCGGTGCCGCTCAACACGCGCCTTGCCCCGGAGGAACTGCTCCACTGCCTGGACGATTCGGGCAGCCGGTTCCTGGTCGTGGACGACGCCTTCGTCGGCCTCGCTGGCAAACTGCGCGACCGGGCGCAAGCGATCGAAAGCTTCATCTATGCGGGTACTGCGGCGTGCCCGGCCGGGCAGGTTCCACTGGAGGCGCTGCTGGCGGAAGCAGCACCGGTCGCCGATGCCGGCCGCAGCGGTACTGACCTCTTCGCGCTCTACTACACGGGCGGCACCACCGGGCGCTCCAAGGGCGTCATGCTCACCCACGACGGCGTCGTCGTCAGTTCCCTGCAATGGGCGTTCGAGATCGGCGTTGGCCGCGATGACATCCTGTTGATCGTCGCACCGATGTTCCACCTGGTCGGCGGCCTCAATTCGATCGCCGCGGCGGTGCTCGGCGCCGGCATCTGCCTGATGCCGCGGTTCGAGGTCAGGACACTCCTGCAGACGATCGCCGCCGAGCAGGTGACGAAGATCGCCCTGGTCCCGACGATGATCACTGCGATCCTCGCGCACCCCGAGATTGCGAACTTCGACCTCTCCAGCGTGCGGCGAATCTCCTACGGCGGCTCGCCCATTTCCGAAACACTGCTGCGGCGGACACTGGAGATCATGCCGCACGTCCGGCTCTACCAGGTCTACGGCCAGACCGAAGGCGGGCCCAGCATCTCGGTGCTGAAGCCGGAATATCACCTGCCGGGTGCGCATGGCGAGGGCAAGCTCAGGTCCGCCGGCCAGCCCTTCGTGGGCACGCAACTCATCATCGTCGACGAAAGCGACAAGCCGGTGCCAGCGGGACAGGTTGGCGAAATCTGTGTCCGCGGGCTGACGGTGTCGCCAGGTTACTGGAAGCTGCCGGACGATACCGCACACGCGCAGCGCGGCGGCTGGCTGCACACCGGGGACGCCGGCTACCTCGACGAGGATGGCTTCCTGTACATCGTCGACCGCATCAAGGACATGATCATCACCGGCGGCGAGAACGTCTTTTCGCCGGAGGTCGAGAATGTGCTCGGCGCGCATCCCGCAGTCGCCGAGTGTGCCGTTTTCGGCATCCCCGACGAGCGCTGGGGCGAGCGGGTCCACGCCATCGTCCGCCTGCAGGAGGGCTGCAGCGCCAGCGCCGAGGAGCTGATCGCCCACTGCCGCCGGCAACTCGCTGCTTACAAATGCATCCGCAGCGTCGACTTCCGCAGCGAGCCCTTCCCGCTGAGCGGCGCCAACAAGATACTCAAGCGCGAGTTGCGTGCACCGTTCTGGGAAGCACGCTCGCGGCGGATCTGAGCGCCGCCGCGCTCAGCCTGTAAATACCGATACCTCGACGCCGTCCTCCAGGCCGTCCTGGTACTCGACGCTGGCCCGCTCGTAGCGGCTGCGGTAGCGGCCGCAGTTGCGCACGTGGCCGAGATAGTCCGGCACATCAAAGAAACCGACGTTGTCGGCGACGACGACGGTGCCCGGGCGCAGCAGCCCGGCATCTTCCAGCCGGCGCAGATCCGGCAGATAGACATCCTTCCAATGGTCCAGGAAGACCGCATCGAGCGGCCCCTGCAATGCGCCGATCTCGCTTTCCAGCGTGCCGAGACGGAACGTCACCGTCGAGGCGAGCCCTGCATGTGCGACGACCTGGCGGGCCACCTCGGCGTTACGCGGATTGATCTCGATCGCCGTCAACTGGCCGCCGGTCGTGGCCAGGTGCGAGCCGATGAGCGTCGCCGAGTAGCCGCAATAGCTGCCGATCTCGAGCACGCGGCGGGCCTGTGTTTCGCGCAGAGCCTGCATCAGGATGGCGCCCTTCTTCGGGCCGACGTTCTGCAACCAGCGCCGGCGGCGGGCGAAGCTGTCCATGGCCAGCAGGACTGCGTCAGGCGAGCCCTGTGCGGCAGTCTTGCGCACGTATTCGAGTACAGCGTGCTCGCGACTCTGGCGGCGCACGTACTTGTCGTACAGACGCCCGATGCGCTGGCGCATGACGAACCAGGCGATGCGAGGTGCCGAACCGGAGCGCTTCTTGATCGGTGCGTTCATGGTGAAACCCCTCAGGCAGCGGAGTGGACAGCGTGTTCCTCGCGATCGACGGTGACGACGACCTTGCCCATCACCGTGCGGTCCTGCAGACAGGCCAGCGCGGCGGCGGCCTGTTCGAGCGGGAAGACGCGATGGATCGGCGGGGCAATCCTGCCGGCATCGACGAGTGCACGCAGGGCTCGTGCATTGGCGATCGCCTCCGCCGGCTGCTCGTCACGGAAGCGGCCGTAGTAAACGCCAACGACCGCATAGCCCTTGAGCAGGGCGAGATTGACGGGAAAGCGGCTGATGCTGCCACTGGTGAAGCCGACCACCAGCAGGCGGCCGTTCCAGTTCATGCAGCGGCTCGCCTGGTCGAAGAGTTCACCACCGACCGGATCGAAGACGACATCGACGCCACGGCCGCCAGTGAGGCCACGGACGGCGTCGCGCAACGCCGTCGTCCGGTAATTGATGGTGGCTTCGGCACCCTGGTTCCTGAGGAAGGCCAGTTTTTCCTCGCTGCCGGCAGCAGCCAGCACGCGCGCGCCCAGCGCACGACCCAGCTGGACGGCCGCAACGCCGGTACCCCCCGCCGCGCCGAGGACCAGCAGCGTCTCGCCCGGGCGCAGTGCCGCCCGCTGGACGAGGGCGTGATAGGCCGTGCCATAGACGCCGGGGAAGGCGGCGGCCTGTTCCGGCGTCAACGCTGGCGGCCGCGCCTCGACGTCCTTCGTGCTCACGACCACATATTCAGCCAGCCCGCCGAGCAGCGGCGCTGCCATGACTGGCCCGCCCAGGCGCAGCAATCCGGCGCCAGGGCCGACCTGGTCGATGACCCCGGACACCTCACCCCCCGGGATGAATGGCAGGGGCGGCTTCTCCTGGTATTGGCCCGCGACCAGCAGCAGGTCGGGAAAGTTGATGCCGCAGGCGGCCACCTTGATCCTGACCTGGCCCGGCCCGGGTTGCGGCGCTGCCGTCGTGCCGATTTCCAGCACCTCAG
>CAZQGA010000142.1:0-6307 GCA_964592735.1 uncultured Chromatiaceae bacterium
AGCGCCTGATGGACATCCTGGAGCCCACGGACAAGACCGTGGATGCCCTGATGAAGCTTGAGCTGCCGGCCGGGGTGGACGTGCAGATCAAATTGAACTGATACCGAAATCTGGACTATACTTACCGGCTCGCCGTACCCGGAGGCAGTTCCATCCCCGCGGGGGGTGGCCTGTGCCGGGTAATGCGCAGACAGGGTGGCCCGACAATCTGTGTGTCACCCGGGCGGCTGAGGGGTTGATTCAAAGAGGGCTGCCGGACCGGTGGCGTTCCGGAAAAGTCCCCTGGTGCCGCAGATTGCCGAAATATTGAAATCCACTGGATCTGCCCCTGCGGGGTCGGGTCGAAAGACAGTCAAGAGATAGTCGACATGACCATTGGTCTTGTAGGTCGCAAGTGCGGGATGACCCGCGTTTTCACCGACGACGGTGCGGCAGTGCCCGTAACCGTCATCGAGGTGCTGCCCAACCGGGTGACGCGGGTGCTCACGACCGAGGCAAACGGCTATGCGGCGGTCCAGGTGACCACCGGACAGCGCAGTCCCGCCCGGGTCGGCAAGGCCGTGGCCGGCGGTTATGCCAAGGCTGGGGTGGAACCGGGTGAGGGTCTCTGGGAGTTTCGGGCGACTGCAGAGGAGCTGGCGGGCCTGCAGCCGGGAGCGGAGATCAAGGTTGACCGGCTTCAGGCGGGTCAGTATGTCGACGTGGCTGGTACCACGATCGGCAAGGGTTATGCCGGCACTATCAAGCGGCATCACTTCAGTGCCCAGGACGCCAGTCACGGCAACTCGGTGTCGCACCGGGCCCCGGGGTCCATCGGCCAGCGCCAGTTTCCGGGTCGCGTCTTCCCCGGCAAGCGCATGTCCGGCCACCTGGGTGCGGCCAGGCGTACGGTCCAGAGCCTCGAGGTGGTGAGGGTGGATGCTGAACGCGGCCTCGTGCTGGTTCGCGGCGCGGTTCCGGGTCATCGCAACGGCCGACTGGTGGTGACCCCTACGGTCAAGAATCGCAAGTCGGCTGCTGCCAACGGTTAGGTGGGATGATGAAGCTCGCAATTCAAGGCGGCGCTGCGGGAATCGAGGTTTCCGACCAGAATTTCGGCGTGCCTTTCAATGAGGCCCTGGTTCACCAGGTCCTGACCGCCTACCGTGCTGCAGCGCGAGCTGGCACGAAGGCCCAGAAAACCCGTGCCGAAGTGCGCGGCGGTGGCGCGAAGCCCTGGCGGCAGAAGGGTACTGGCCAGGCCCGTGCCGGTACGACTCGTGGCCCGATCTGGGTCGGTGGTGGGCGCGCGTTTGCAGCCAAGCCCCGCGATTTCGCGCAGAAGGTCAATCGCAAGATGTACCGGGCGGCCCTGCGCAGTGTGCTTTCCGAGCTGGTGCGTGCAGAGCGCCTGGTGGTTGTTGACGGCCTCGGCGTTGACCAGCCCCGGACCCGTGATCTGGCGGCGCGCCTCAAGGGCCTCGGGCTTGATCGCGTGCTCATCGTGGTCGAGAAGCATGACGAGAACCTGCTCCTGGCAGCGCGCAACCTGCCTTCCGTGGATGTGCTTGCTGTCACCGAGCTGGATCCCCTGAGCCTGGTCCGTTTTGACAAGGTGCTGATTACGGCAGCGGCCGTGCGCAGCATCGAGGAGCGCCTGTCATGAGTGCCGTCTACGCGAAGGAACGGCTGATGACCGTGGTGATCGGCCCGCATCTGTCGGAAAAGGCGACCATTGCCGGAGACCGCGACAAGCAGGTGGTCTTCCGCGTGCGACGTGATGCCAGCAAGGCGGAGATCCGCCGTGCGGTGGAGATGCTCTTCGAGGTCAAGGTCGAGGGCGTCCAGGTCGTCAATGTCATGGGCAAGGTCAAGCGTTTCGGCCGCACCCCCGGCCGGCGGCAAGACTGGAAAAAGGCCTACGTGAGCCTCGCTGAAGGCAGCGACATCAGCTTCATGGGCAACGAGTGACGGTCTAGCAGGAAACCACCATGCCTCTGAAACAATTCAAGCCTACTTCGCCCGGGCGCCGCTTTGCCGTTCGTGCGACCGCACCAGACCTTCACAAGGGCGAGCCTTTTGCAGGCCTTGTGGCCAAGCTGGAGAAGAATACCGGCCGCAACAACGCGGGCCGCATCACCACGCGCCACCGTGGTGGCGGCCACAAACGCCGTTATCGCGTGATCGACTTCCTGCGTGACAAGGACGGTGTTCCCGGGCGTGTAGAGCGCCTGGAGTATGACCCGAACCGGTCTGCCCACCTGGCGCTGGTGCTGTATGCCGATGGCGAGCGGCGCTATATCGTAGCCCCGAAGGGATTGGCGGCCGGCGATACGGTCATGTCCGGGCGCGATGCTGCCATCAAGACCGGCAATGCCTTGCCCCTGCGCAATATCCCGGTGGGCACCATGATCCATTGCCTGGAACTCAAGCCGGGCAAGGGCGCACAGCTTGCGCGCGCAGCGGGTTGCGGTGTGCAGCTCGTCGCCCGCGAGGGCGCCTACGCCACGGTGCGCATGCGCTCGGGCGAGATGCGTAGCGTCCACGTCGAGTGCCGCGCCACCATCGGCGAGGTTGGCCACGGCGAGCACAACCTGGAGAGCCTGGGCAAGGCGGGAGCCAGCCGCTGGCGCGGCGTGCGTCCGACGGTGCGCGGTGTGGCCATGAACCCCGTCGACCACCCGCTTGGTGGTGGCGAAGGCAAGACCTCGGGCGGGCGTCACCCGGTATCTCCCTGGGGTGTGCCCACCAAGGGTTACAAGACCCGCAACAACAAGCGTACGGACCGGATGATTGTCCGGGATCGTCGCAAGAAGTAACGCATTCCTATGCACGGCTTGGAGGCCTGACAGGTGCCACGTTCCGTCAAAAAGGGTCCTTTTGTGGATGCCCACCTCGCTGCCAAGGTCAGGCACGCGGTGCAAACGAACAGTCGTCGACCGATCAAGACCTGGTCGCGGCGCTCGATGGTGCTGCCGGAGATGATCGGCCTCACGCTGGCTGTTCATAACGGCCGCGACCATGTGCCGGTGCTGGTCACGGAGAACATGGTTGGCCACAAGCTCGGCGAATTTGCCGCAACACGGACCTTCAAGGGTCACTCCGGTGATCGCAAGGCCAAGTCGGGCGACTCGTCCGGAGGCTAGGTGTCATGCAGGTAAGAGCAGTATTGCGTAACGCGCGTATCTCGCCGCAGAAGTGTCGGCTCGTGGCTGATGCCGTCCGCGGTGCGCCCGTGGGCCGGGCGCTGCAGACGCTGGCGTTCATGCCGAAAAAGGGTGCCCGCATCGTCAAGAAGGTGCTGGAATCAGCCGTTGCCAATGCCGAGCACAATCATGGTGCCGACATCGACGAACTGAAGGTTTCCCGGATCATGA
Source organism: uncultured Chromatiaceae bacterium (assembly GCA_964592735.1). Classification (GTDB taxonomy): domain Bacteria; phylum Pseudomonadota; class Gammaproteobacteria; order Steroidobacterales; genus QUBU01. Next base: position 3,357 of record CAZQGA010000142.1, read on the forward strand.
TCGATGAGGCGCCGACGCTGAAGCGCTTTCACGCCCGGGCCAAGGGGCGGGGCAACCGCATCACGAAGCGGAACAGCCATATCACCATCCAGGTTGGCGACGAGTAAGGAAGTTTTTCAATGGGTCACAAAGTCAACCCGATCGGCATCCGCCTGGGCATTACCCGCGACTGGGCGTCGACATGGTTTGCCGATACGCGGGTTTTCCCGGCGTACCTCGATGCGGACTTCCGCATCCGCAAGTACCTGAAGGAGCGGCTCGCCGAAGCGTCGGTCAGCCTGATCCAGATCGAGCGGCCGGCACGCAAGGTCCATATCACCATCCACACCGCGCGGCCGGGTGTGGTGATCGGCAAGAAGGGTGAGGACATCGAGGGCCTGCGCACCGGCGTGGCCCGCATGCTGCGCATGCCGGTGGCTGATGTACGCCTGAATATTGCCGAGATCCGCAAGCCTGAGCTCGATGCGTATCTCGTTGCCGAGGGCATTGCCCAGCAGCTCGAGCGTCGTGTCATGTTCCGTCGCGCCATGAAGCGTGCGGTCACCAATACCATGCGGCTCGGGGCGCTGGGGGTGAAGATCCGGGTGTCCGGCCGTCTGAACGGCTCGGAGATTGCCCGCTCGGAGTGGTATCGGGAGGGCCGCGTGCCCCTGCATACCTTCCGCGCCGATATCGACTACGGCCTGGCCGAGGCCCGTACCACGTACGGCGTCATTGGCGTCAAGGTCTGGATTTTCCGCGGCGAGGTCTTTGACAAGGCCGAAGTCGCAGCAGCTGCCGATCCTGCCGCCGCGCAGGTTGCGGCCAACTAGCGGATTACTACGCCATGATGCAGCCCAAGCGCACCAAATTCCGCAAGCAGTTCAAGGGTCGCAACCGCGGCCTGGCCCATCGCGGCAGCACCGTTGCCTTCGGTGATTTTGGCCTGAAGGCCACCGAGCGCGGGCAGCTGACGGCCCGGCAGATCGAGGCGGCCCGCCGCGCCATGACCCGCTTCATCAAGCGGGGTGGCAAGGTGTGGATTCGCGTATTCCCCGACAAGCCGATCACCCAGAAGCCGCTGGAAGTGCGCCAGGGCAAGGGCAAGGGCAGTGTCGAGTACTGGGCTGCACCGATTCAGCCCGGGAAGATCCTCTATGAGATGGACGGTGTCACCGAGGAGATCGCCCGCGAGGCGTTCAAGCTGGCCGCGGCCAAGCTCCCGCTCGCGACGGTCGTCGTGACCCGGCAGGTGATCTGATGGACGCTACTGAAATGCGCCAGAAGAGCAGCAATGAGCTGCTTGACCAGTTGCTCGCGCTGCGGCGGGAGCAGTTCAACCTGCGCGTGCAGCAGGCCACGGGCGAGCAGGCCAAGGCTGACCAGGTGGCCCGGGTGCGTCGTGACATTGCCCGCGTGAAGACGGTGTTGCGTGAACGTGAGCTGACCGAGCAGGCAGCGGGGACGAAAGCATGAGCGAGCAGAACGAAGCTGCGGCAGCAGGCGCCGGCGGTCGTACCATGACCGGGCGTGTGGTCAGCAACAAGATGCAGAAGACCGTTGCGGTGGCCATCGAGCGCATGGTTCGACACCCGGTGTTCGGCAAGTACATCCGCCGGACGACGAAGCTCCTTGCCCACGATGAGGCCAATGCCTGTCGTGAGGGCGATCTGGTGTCGATCGTGGAGTGCCGGCCCATGTCACGTCACAAGTCGTGGCGGGTAGCTGAAATCCTGCAGCGCGCCGAGTCCGAGTGACAGGCGCGGTACAGGCCAGTAGAACAAATCGGATTGCCGGGAAACGACCATGATTCAGATGCGGACAATGCTCAACGCCGCCGACAACAGTGGTGCACGGCGCGTGATGTGCATCAAGGTGCTGGGCGGCTCCAAGCGGCGCTATGCCGGCGTCGGCGACATCATCAAGGTCAGCATCAAGGACGCGATTCCCAAGGGGCGCGTCAAGAAGGGTGAGGTCTACAGTGCTGTCGTGGTGCGGACCACCAAGGGTGTGCGCCGGCCTGACGGGTCGCTGATCCGCTTCGACGATAACGCCGCGGTCCTGCTGAGCACCAAGCTGGAGCCCATTGGCACGCGTATTTTCGGGCCTGTGACGCGCGAGCTGCGCACCGAGAATTTCATGAAGATCATCTCCCTGGCGCCGGAAGTTCTGTAGGCGCAGGGACGGACGGACCAGACATGAAGAACATCAAGAAGGGCGATGAGGTGATCGTGATTGCCGGCAAGGACAAGGGCCGTCGTGGCACCGTCCTGCGGGTCGAGGAAGATCGCGTGGTCGTCGAGAGCATCAACACCGTGAAGAAACACCAGAAGGCGAATCCTGGCAAAAACGTGCCGGGCGGCATCATCGAGAAGCCGGCATCGCTGCATCTCTCCAATGTGATGCTTTTCAACCCGGTCACGCAGAAGGGCGACCGGGTTGGCGTGAAGGTCCTGGAGAACGGCCGTCGTGTGCGTATCTTCCGGTCAAACAATGAAGTCGTGGACATCTAGTCCGCGGAGCAGGGCACCAGTCATGGCCAGGTTGCAGCAGTATTACCAGCAGGAACTGATCGGCAAACTCCAGCAGCAGCTGGGGTTGGCGAATGTGCTGGAGGTTCCGCGCCTTACCAAGATCACCCTGAACATGGGTGTGGGCGAGGCTATCAACGACAAGAAGATTGTCGACAAGGCCATGCAGGATCTCATGATGATTTCCGGCCAGAAGCCGGTCGCCACCAAGGCACGGAAGTCCATCGCCACCTTCAAGATCCGGGAAGGGCAGTTGATCGGTTGCAAGGTGACCCTGCGCCGGCAGCGCATGTATGAATTTCTGGACCGCCTGATCAACGTGGCGATCCCGCGGGTCCGTGACTTTCGCGGCCTGAATCCACGCTCGTTCGACGGCCGGGGCAATTACAGCCTTGGCATCCAGGAGCAGATCATCTTCCCGGAGATCGACTTCAGCCAGGT
>CAZQGA010000143.1:0-6303 GCA_964592735.1 uncultured Chromatiaceae bacterium
CACCGCCGTGGCGAGCAGGTCCAGGCTCACCCGCGGACCCGCCGCGTGAGGCCGTCTCCGAGAACGTCCAGCAGGTTTTCCGGTGATGCGATGTGGTGATCGGCGCCCCAGGATGCCGGATCTTCACCGGGCGGAATATAGCCGTAGAGGGCTGCAATGGTGCGCATGCCGGCGGCGCGCCCGGCCGCGATGTCCCGTGCGGCATCACCGACATAGATGGAGCTTGCGCCGCTGGCGCCGATCTCTGCCAGTGCGTGCTGGAGCGGCAGCGGGTGCGGCTTGCGCTGGGGGGTCGTATCTCCGCTGACGACGCTGGCACAGCGGATTCGCAGTCCCAGCCGGTTGAGGATGGGCTCGGTCAGCTGGCCGGGCTTGTTGGTGACGACTCCCCAGGGCAGGCCGGCGCCCTCGATGGCGGCAAGAACGCGGCCCATGCCGGGGAATAACTGCGTCTCGATGACCAGTTGCCCTGCGTAAATGGCGATGAAACGCTGCTGCAGGCGGATCCGTTCGGTCTCGGGCAACTCACCGAACGCCAGCCGGATGAGGCCCTGCACGCCGTTGGATACATGGGCGCGTGCGCTCGTGTAGTCGAGCTCCGCCGCTGACTCCTCGCGGCGCAGGGCGTTGAGCGCGGCGACCATGTCCGGCGCCGTGTCGAGCAGGGTGCCGTCGAGGTCGAAGAGCACCGCGCCCGGCGCTGGTCTCACGGCCCAGGCTTCCGGAACCAGGCGATGTAGTTGACGTGCACGTTCGGGGTGATGCGAAAGCCCCGCGGGCGTCCCGGCTCGATCCCGGCCAGTTCCTGCAGGTCGAGACCGGCGTGCCGTGCCCAGTCATCGAGCTCGGATGGCTTGATGAAGCGGGCATAGTCGTGGGTTCCGCGGGGCACCACGCCGAGCAGGTATTCCGCGCCCAGGATCGCGACGAAATAGGCGCGCGGGTTGCGATTGAGGGTGGAAAAGAAGGCCGTGCCGCCGGGGCGCAGGAGGCGTGCGCAGGCAGCGACCGTGGAGGCAGGATCCGGCACATGCTCCAGGACTTCCAGGCAGGTAACGACGTCGTAGCGGCCCGCTTCTGTAGTGGCCAGATCCTCAGCAGTGGAGCGCAGATAGCGGATGTCTTCCAGCCCGGATTCGATCCGGTGCAGCCGGGCCACGTCCAGTGATTCTTCAGCCAGGTCGATGCCCGTGACGCGGGCGCCAGCCCTGGCGAGCGCCTCGCTCAACAGGCCGGCGCCACAGCCGACGTCGAGGCAACACGCCTCAGCCAGCCCGACGCGCTCTGCGATGAATCCGGCGCGCACCGGATTCATCCGGTGCAGCATGCGCATTTCCCCGGCTGGATCCCACCAGCGGCTCGCCAGTGCATTGAAACGCATGACTTCTGCTGAATCGGCGTTGTGGCTGCTGTTGGTCATGCGCTTGCGAGTCTTGGCTGCCAGACAGCCGCCTGGCTGACCACAGCGGCTTCATCAAAGAACAGGGGCTGGCCGCCAGCGAGCACCTGGCGCCCACCGATCCAGCTGTCGGTCACTTGTGTGCCGCTGGTGGCGTGGACGAGTTGCGCGATGACGTCGTGCACCGGCCGGGCACCGGCAGCGTCGGCATCGATACAGATCATGTCGGCAAGTTTGCCGGGCACCAGGCTGCCGAGCTGTTCGCCGAGACCGAGGGCACGGGCGCCCGCGAGTGTGGCCATCTCGAGGGCGGCACCCGCCGGTACCGCGCCGGGATCACGGGCAACTGTCTTGGCGAGTAGCGAGGCCAGATGCATTTCGGCAAACATGTCGGGCCTGCTGCTGGCCGCCGCGGCGTCGGTGCCGAGTGCGACATTGATGCCTGCCGCCAGGAATCGCGCGACGGGTGCAAGGCCGCTGGCGGAGGCCAGATTCGCCGCGGGGCAGTGGATGACGTTGGCGCGGGCCGTGACCAGTGCGTCGAGATCTTCATCCGTGATCCCGGTTGCGTCGACGGCCATGAATCCTGCCTCGAGCAGTCCGAATCGCTCCAGTCGTTCCAGCGGCCGGACTGCGGCTGCAGAGTGGTGTACGTGCATGTGGACGGGGACATCGATCTCGCCGGCGAGCAGGCGCAGGTGGCGCAGGGCGGCATCGTCCAGTGCCTGCGCAGACCAGGCGGCAAAACTCGTCTGCACGAGGTCATGGTCCCGGTACTGGTCGTGCACGGCGACGCCCCTGTCGAAGCATTCGTCGGTGTTCTGCGCCCAGGCGGATGGCTGCCCGCTGATGATCATGCTGACCGATACCCTCATGTGGTGCTCCACGGCGAGCGCCGCGACTACATCGGGAAAATAGTACATGTCATTGAAGCAGGTGGTGCCGTTGCGGAGCATTTCCAGCATGGCGAGGCGCGTACCGTCACGGACAAATTCCGGGCCGAGCCAGCGGGATCCCGCCGGCCGCGCGTACTGTGTGAGCCAGGCCCGGGCAGGCAGGTCCTCAACCCCGCCGCGCAGCAGGCTGCTGGCTGCATGGGTGTGGGCGTTGACCAGCCCAGGCAGCAGGATATGGCCTGGCCGTTCGATGACGCGGGCGGCCCGGAAGTGGCTGGCCGCAGCTTCACGCGGGAGCACGGCAGCGATGCGGTTGCCATTGACGACAACGGCGTGATGTTCGAGGACGGCGCCTGCCGGCTCCACCGGCACGACCCAGCGGGGGCATATGAGGAGGTCGGCGTGACTGAGGGACTGCTGGGGCATCGGCGCAGCGCATATTGCCTGATCGTCTGTCGCGATAAAACTGCGTTATTTCGCCGGCCGGGATCAACCTGACCGCTGCGGCTGCCAGCATGCCTGTGCTAAACTTCGCGGCTGAAATTGGTCTTGCGGCCCTTCCCGGGCCGGGTTTCGGACGACGGTATTTGACTGCCGGGCCAGGCGTGTCGCGCTACAGCCCCGGCGATGGTGAATTGTTGCAACCATGGCGGACATAGCCCAGGAAATCCTGCCGGTCAATCTCGAAGACGAGATGCGTCAGTCCTACCTGGACTACGCCATGAGCGTCATCGTCGGACGCGCCCTTCCGGACGTGCGCGACGGCCTCAAGCCGGTGCACCGCCGGGTGCTCTACGCCATGCGTGAGCTCGGCAACGACCACAGCAAGCCGTACAAGAAATCCGCCCGCGTGGTCGGTGACGTCATTGGCAAGTACCACCCGCATGGCGACGCGGCGGTCTATGACACCATCGTCCGCCTGGCCCAGCCGTTCTCCATGCGCTACCTGCTCGTTGACGGGCAGGGCAACTTCGGATCGGTGGATGGCGATGCTCCGGCGGCAATGCGCTACACCGAAGTGCGCATGGCCCGCATTGCCAGTGAGTTGCTGGCGGACATCGACAAGGAAACCGTGGATTTCGTGCCGAACTACGATGGTTCGGAACGTGAGCCCACGGTCCTGCCGACGAAAATACCGCACCTGCTGGTGAACGGCTCCTCCGGCATTGCCGTAGGCATGGCGACCAACATTCCGCCGCACAACCTGGGCGAGGTCATCGACGCTGTGCTGGCGCTGATGGATGACCCGGACATATCCCTGGCCGAGCTCATCAGGTACGTGCCGGGCCCGGATTTCCCGACGGCGGGCATCATCAACGGTACCCACGGCGTGTACGAGGCCTACGCCCGCGGCCGCGGGCGCTGCCATATGCGTGCGCGCACGCATGTCGAGCCGATCGACGACAAGGGTCGCGAGGCAATCGTCGTCACCGAGTTGCCGTACCAGGTCAACAAGGCGCGGCTCATCGAGAAGATCGCCGACCTGGTCCGTGACAAGAAGATCGAAGGCATCAGTGAGCTGCGTGACGAATCCGACAAGGACGGCATGCGCATCGTCATCGAGCTGCGGCGTGGCCAGCTGACTGATGTCGTGCTCAACAATCTGTTCGCGCAGACTCCGCTCGAGACGGTGTTCGGCATCAACATGGTGGCGCTGCGGGATGGCCGGCCGCGGCTGCTGACCCTGCGCGAGATGCTGGAGGCATTCCTGCGCCACCGCCGCGAGGTGGTGACCCGGCGGACGATTTTTGACCTGCGCAAGACGCGTGAGCGGGCCCATCTCCTGGAGGGCCAGGCGGTGGCGCTTGCCAATATCGACGAGGTCATTGCCGTCATCAAGGCATCGGCATCGCCTGCGGAAGCGCGTGCGGCCCTCGTGTCACGCAGCTGGTCACCCGGTGCCGTCACCGAGATGCTGGCCCGGGCGGGCGAGATCAGCACGCGGCCGCCGGACATCGGCGGGGAGTTCGGGCTGGTCGCGGACGGCTATCGCCTGTCGACAGTGCAGGCCCAGGCCATCCTGGACCTGCGGCTGCACCGTCTCACGGCGCTGGAGCAGGACAAGATCATCGGTGAATATCGCGAGTTGCTGGACAACATCCGCGGGTTCACGGAAATACTGCAGAGTCCCGACAAGCTGCTGGCGGTGATCCGTGCTGAATTGCGCGAAATCCGCGAGCGCTACGCCGATCCGCGCCGCACCGAAATCATCGAGAGCCACGAGAGCCTGTCCGTTGAGGACCTCGTGCCGCAGGAAGATGTCGTGGTGACGATTTCCCACGGTGGCTACGCCAAGGCGCAGAGCCCGGCCGACTACCAGTCCCAGCGCCGTGGCGGGCGTGGACGTGCGGCTGCCCGGGTCAAGGACGAGGACTTCATCGACAAGCTGTTCGTGGCCAACACCCACGACACGCTGCTCTGCTTCACCAGCCGTGGACGGTTGTTCTGGCTGAAGGTCTACCAGTTGCCGCGCGCCAGCCGTGAGGCCCGCGGGCGTCCCATCGTCAACCTGTTGCCGCTGGAGGAGGGTGAGCGGGTCAACGCCGTCCTTTCCATCAAGAGCTTCGAACCGGACAAGTACATCTTCATGGCGACCAGCCAGGGCATCGTCAAGAAGACCAGCCTGGAAGCGTTCTCGCGGCCGCGCAGCGCCGGCATCCGTGCCGTGGAGCTGCATGACAACGACCGCCTCGTGGACGTTGCCATCACCGATGGCCGCAGCCACATCATGCTTTGCTCCAGTTCGGGCAAGGCCATCCGTTTTCACGAGGATGACGTACGGCCCATGGGGCGCACGGCAGCGGGTGTGCGCGGCATACGCCTCGGCGACGGGCACGAAGTCATCGCGCTCATGATCGTCGCTGATGGCACGATCCTGACTGCAACCGAGAACGGCTTCGGCAAGCGCACGCGGGTGGAGGAATTCCCGGTACAGGGCCGCGGTGGCCAGGGCGTGATCTGCGTCCAGACCTCGGAGCGCAACGGCCGCATGGTCGGGGCGATCCAGGTGGAGCCGGGCGATGACGTTGTGCTCATCAGTTCGGTGGGTACCCTGGTGCGTACCCCGGTCGACGAGATTTCCGAACTCGGCCGCAACACCCAGGGTGTGCGCCTCATCCGCCTGGATGAAGGCGAGCGACTGGTCGGCCTTGACCGCATCATTCCGCTCGCGGGCGACGACGACCAGGCGTAGTTACGAACGGTTTCAACCGGCCGCGGGATCCGTCCAGCGGCCTTTGCTTTCCCCGGTGCAGGCGAGAAGGACAGACATGGCTCGGATATTCAATTTCAGCGCGGGTCCGGCGGCCTTGCCGCTCGAGGTCCTGGAGCAGGCGCAGGCGGAGATGACCGACTGGCAGGGTCGCGGCGTCTCGGTGATGGAGGTCAGCCACCGCAGCAAGGCTTTCGTCAAGGTGGCTGAGCAGGCCGAGGCCGATGTCCGTGAACTGCTGGCTGTGCCCGACGATTATGCCGTGCTGTTCCTGCAGGGCGGCGCCACCCAGCAATTCGCCTTGTTGCCGATGAATCTTGCGGCGCCGGACCAGGTGGTGGACTGCGTGGTCACGGGCCAGTGGTCGAAGAAGGCCAGTGCCGAGGCGAAGGTCTTGCGCAAGGTCAACATCGTTGCTGACGGTGCGGCAGGAAATTTCACCGACGTGCCAGCACGTGCCAGCTGGAAGCTTACGGCCGGTGCCGCGTATGTGCACTATTGCCCGAACGAGACGATTGGCGGGGTCGAGTTCCATGATGTGCCTGCGGTGGGTGATGTCCCGCTGGTGGCGGACATGTCCTCCACCATCCTGTCGCGTCCGGTTGATGTCACGAAGTTCGGCGTCATCTACGCGGGTGCGCAGAAGAACATTGGTCCGGCAGGCCTCGTGCTCATGGTGATCCGTCGGGATCTGCTCGGGCGCGTGTCCGAGTCGGTGCCGCCGATCCTGCGCTACGCCTCGCAGGCGAAAGAGGGCAGCATGCTCAACACGCCGCCGACCTATTCCTGGTACATCG
>CAZQGA010000144.1:0-6295 GCA_964592735.1 uncultured Chromatiaceae bacterium
CCTGGGGCACGGCCACCTCGGCCGCCGGCATGAGCCTGCTGAACGGCAACGGCATTGCGCTGACCTATACCGGCCCAATGTCGGTCAACAACGCCACCAATGGCTCCGTCACGGTCAACTTTGGCAGCCAGCCGAACTGGACCGGCACCTGGACGAACCCGGCCTGGTCCTTCGGCGCCGGCGGCACGGTCGATGGCGTGAACCTGCTGTCCAACCCCGCACAGTTCACCAGCAACGTGCAATCAGGCAGCTATGTGCAGGGTGCGCTGCTCGGGGAGCCCGGCCGGGCGCAGGGCCTCGCCCACATCATCGACGTGCGCCTCGGCGAACAAGGCCACATCAAGGATGTCGGCCTGCTGCGCCCACTGGTTGACTGACCTGCCCGAATCAAGCCCAGGAAACACACGCCATGAAAACCGCCATCCGCATCACACTGCTTGCCACCCTGTCGTTGCTCGGCCTCGGCGCGCAAGCCGCCAGCATCACGCTGCAGCCCTCACAGGCCACAGTCCAGCAGGGCACAAACTTCACCGTCGCCCTGCTGCTCGACGCCAGGGACGCGCCGGGCAACCGTCCCGGGCTGTTTGGCGGCCAGGTCGTCATCGACTTCGACCCCACACTGCTCAGCTTCACGGGCTTCAGCACGCCCTACCATCTGTATGAGCCGGTTGTCGTCGGTGCGTCCGGCACGCGCCAGACCGTGTCCCTCGGCTTCGAAAATGCCGGTGAGAACGGCGTTGCGGGCACCTTCAGCTTCACGGTGACCGGCACGGGCGGTATCGGGGGGCGGACCACCGCCATCGGCATCGCCGATGCGGATGACTTCATGGGCAGCTTCATCAACTATGTGTCGACCTACAAGGCCTTCTACCCGACGTTCACCGGGACCTCGCTCGCGATCCAGGCCGTGCCCCTGCCGGGCGCAGCCTGGCTGATGCTAACGGCCATTGGCCTCGGCGCCACCGCCGCACGCCGGCGCAGCACACCGAAGGTCACCGCCGGCGCTCGATGAAGCAGGCCGGCGCCTGGCTCGCCTTCACGCTGCTCGCCTGCCCTGGTGTCGCCGCGCCCGGCACGGCTGCGGCGACGGCCGATCCCGCGATCGCCGACGCCTGGCAGGCCGCGCTGCGCGACGCCGCCGCTGATGGACTGGATCCCGCCGCCTACCGTGATCCGGCCGAACTGGCCCGCGACCTGAGTGCCGGGCACCTCGACCCCCGCCAGGCGGATCCGGACTGGCACATTCCCCGGCCAGCGCCGGCCACCGCACTCACTGCTGGCACCCTGCCCGAAGCCCTCCGGCCCGGAGCTGTCGAATACCAGCACCTGCGCGAAGCGATGCGCGAGCATCTCGCGATCCGCGATCACGGTGGCTGGCCCGTACTGCCTGCAGGCGCTGCAATCCAGGCCGGCCAACGCGACCCGCAGGTCGCCATCCTGCGTGAGCGCCTGCGCCAGAGCGGAGACTTTGCCAGCGAGGTCGGTGCCGACCCCTGGTTTTTTGATGCTGCACTGGACCGGGCTCTGCGCCATTTCCAGCTGCGCCATGGCCTCCTCACCAACGGCGTCCTCGACGAGCCCACGCGCGCAGCCGCCAACGTCAGCGTCGAGGAGCGCATCAGCCAGCTCGCAGTCACGCTCGAGCGCTGGCGCTGGTTGCCGCGGGATCCCGGCCCTGAGTATGTCTGGATCAACATCGTCACCGGCACACTGGAAGTCATCACACCCGGCGGAGCCATTCTCGACATGCGGGTCATCGTCGGCCACCCCGACCGCCCCACCCCTGCAATGAGCGGTGAACTGCGCCAGGTGACCTTCAATCCCACCTGGTCCGTACCACATGTCATCGCCCTGGAGGATCTGCTGCCCCGCCAGCAGGAGGAGCCGGACTTCCTCGACTCGCGGGGATTTCGTGTCTTCGATGTGCGCAGCGGACAGGAGATCGCGCCGGGCGCGGTTCCCTGGGAGCGACTGGGGCCGCACAAATTTCCCTACCGCCTGCGCCAGGATGCCGGCCCCGGCAACAGCCTCGGCCGCGTGAAGATCGCCTGGGACAATCCCTTCGACATCTACCTCCATGACACGCCCGCGAAGGGGCTCTTCGGCCTGAACCGGCGCACGCTGAGTGCCGGCTGCATCCGCCTGGAGGATGCCCCGGCCCTCGCCACGCTGCTGCTCGCGCATGACCGTCCCTGGGATGCCGCCAGCACTGCGGCACGGATCGGACGCAGTCGGACCGCGACCATCAACCTCCGCCACCGCCTGCCGGTCTACATCGTCTACCTCACCACCTGGGCGGATGCCGATGGCACCGTGCAGTTCCGCAAGGACATCTACGGGCGTGATGCCCGTATGCGGGCGGCGCTCGCCGCCGCAGGGCCTGCGGCGGCTGCCCACTGATTCCCGCATCGGCCCGGTGACGGGCAGCGGCACAGCAACCAGCGGGAATTCCGTACACTGTCGCCCGATCCCATGGCCAAGAAACTGCTGACCATCGGCGCCCTGGCACGCCGGCTGAACGTCTCCACATCGACGCTGCGGTTCTACGAGCGCGAGGGCCTGCTCGCGCCCGAAGGCCGTTCGGCTTCCGGCTACCGGCTCTACCCCCCGGGCGCCGAAAAGACGCTCCTCTTCATCCGCCGTGCGCAGCGTCTGGGCTTCTCGTTGAGCGATATCAAGCTGCTGTTGCAGGCGGACGGCAAGGTTGGCGCCGGCAACGACGTCATGGGCATCGCCGAACAGCGCTTCCTCGATATCGAACGCCGGCTGACGGAAATGCTGGTGCTGCGCCACGAGCTCGAGTTCTTCCTCGAGGACCTGACCGCGCGGGTCGGGCGGGTGGCCGGCGGCCAGGCGGGACGCCTGTACCGTGACCTGCTCGACGGGGTCTGCAGCCACGACGCCCACCGCAAGGCACCTTCATCCCTCACCCGGCTGATGCGCCGCCTCGGCTGCGCCCTGGCGAGCACCGAGCGTGAACGCGTGTTCGCCGCCCTGCGCGGCCGGCACCTGCATATCTGGCGTGATGACGACGGCTACTCGATCCTCGTCACCGGCCGTGATCCGCGCATCGAGCAGGCGCTGCGCCAGCTCGCCGCCAGTGAAGCGGACTGCCACGCCCACGTGGAGCCTCACGTCACCGAATCCGAGGAGGGCTACCTGTTCCAGGCCCGGGGCAACAATGCCTTCCTGTTCGCCCAGCTGTTTCTCGCCCTGGAATCCGCAGAAACCTGAGCCGGTGCAATTGCGTGCTGGCGCCTGCCTCGTTAGGCTGCGCGCTAATTCAGGACGGCCCGCCAGGCCGGAGTCAGGAGTACCCATGGCCAACACCCCCGCTTCCGGCAACGGCACGCGCGTGACCGGCATCCGCCGCCTGTTCATCCGCAAATCAGTGGCGCAAATGCAGGCCGACCACGCGCAGAGCGATCTCAACAAGAGCCTCGGCGCGCTGAACCTGGTCCTCCTCGGCATCGGCTGCATCATCGGCACCGGCATCTTCGTCCTCACCGGACGCGCGGCGGCCGTCTTCGCTGGCCCGGGGATCATGATTTCCTTCGTCATCACCGGCCTGCTCTGCACCTTCGTGGCGCTGTGCTATGCGGAACTCGCCTCGGTGCTGCCGGTATCCGGCTCGGCCTACTCGTATTCCTATGCGTCCATGGGTGAAATTGCCGCCTGGGTCATGGGCCTGCTGCTCGTCCTGGAATACGGCCTTGCCTCGGCCACCGTAGCCGTGGGCTGGTCCGGGTACCTCACGAGCCTGCTGCGTGACTTCGGGATACACCTGCCACTGGCATTGACCGCGGCGCCAGGCGTGGAAATAAAAGAGGCCGGCGTGGTGATCGGACACGGCCTCATCAACCTGCCCGCCATCCTCGCCATCGGTGCCGTGACGCTGCTGCTGACCCTCGGTGTTTCGGAATCGGCCAAGGCCAACAACATCGTCGTGGCCATCAAGCTCTCGGTGATCATCGCCTTCATCGGTATCGGCGCTTTCTACGTCGATACCCAGCTCTGGTCACCCCTCATCCCGCCGGAAACCCCGCCACCGCCGGAAGGCACGCCCGGCGGCCTCTGGGCCGACATCTGGCGTGCGCTGGTCAACGTACTCACCGCACAAGGCGGCTCGCGTTACGGCATAGGGGGGCTGATCTCCGGAGCCGCGACGATCTTCTTCGCCTACATCGGCTTCGAGGCGGTATCCACGGCGGGCTCGGAATCGAAGAATCCTGCACGCGACATGCCGATCGGCATCCTCGGCTCGCTGCTGATCTGCACTGTCCTTTACATCCTCACCGCAGCAGTGCTGGTCGGCATCGTGCCCTATGCAGACCTCGACGACCCGGCGCCCATCGCCAAGGCGGTGAACCAGATCGGCCTGCCGTGGTTCTCGGTCCTGGTGAAGATCGGGGCGATCGCCGGCCTGTCCTCGGTCATGCTCGTGCTGCTCTACGGACAGACACGGGTGTTCTACACCATGGCGCGCGACGGGCTGTTGCCCCCGGCGCTGGCAGTCGTGCACGACAAGTACCGCACACCCTGGATCAACACCCTGGTCGTCGGCGGGCTGGCGGCAACCGCCGCCGGCTTCATGTCGCTCGATGCACTCGCCGACCTGACCAACGTCGGTTCACTGGCGGCATTCAGCATTGTCTGCCTGACCGTGCTTTACCTGCGCATCACGGCACCCGGGCTCCAGCGGCCATTTCGCACGCCGCTTTATCCGTTCACGCCCATCATGGGGGCGCTGATGTGCCTGTTCCTGTTGATGGCGCTCATGGCCAGGACGGCGACGATGCACTTCTTCGTCCTGTACCTCATCGGTGGCGTGGTCGTGTATTTCCTCTACGGCCTGCGACACTCGAAGCTCGGCAGGGGCGAGATCGTCCTCGGCGCCGAGCCGCCACTCGACCTGCCACGGAAGCTGGAGGACTGAACCGGCCGGGCTCAGTCAGCCACGAGCGTCGCGTCCACCTCGTCCTGCTGGATCTCGAACATCCGGGCGTACCAGCCACCCTGCTGCATCAGCTGCTGGTGGCTGCCACGCTCGGCGATCCGCCCGTCGATCATCACCAGGATCTCGTCGCTGTCGACGATGGTGGAAAGCCGGTGGGCGATGGTCAGCGTCGTGCGGCCCTGGCACAGCGCGCGCAGCGCGCGCATGACGCCCTGCTCGGTTTCCACGTCCAGGCTCGAGGTCGCCTCATCGAGCAGCACAACCGGCGTGTCCTTGAGGATGGCGCGTGCGATGGCCAGGCGCTGGCGCTGGCCACCGGAGAGCTTCGAGCCGCGTTCGCCGGCCGGTGAGTCGTAACCCTGCGGCAGGCTCCGGATCCAGTCATGCAGGCCGGCCTTGCGGGCGGCCTCCTCGATCTCCGCCTGGCTGGCGCCATGACGCCCCATGCGGATGTTCTCGCCGATCGTCTCGTTGAAGATGTAACTGCGCTGCGAGACCACGGCGAACAACTGCTGCAGGCCTTCCAGCGGGAAATCGGTGAGCGCACGCCCGCCGATGGCGATGGTCCCGGACTGCGGGTCCCACTGCCGCAGCAACAGGTTCACCAGGGTTGATTTGCCGGTCCCGCTCGGGCCGACCAGCGCGACATGCCGCCCGGCCGGGATGTCGAGCGAGAAGTCCGCAAGCACCTTGCGCTGGCGGCTCCACTCGGCGTCGTCGGCGTCGTATTCGAAATTGACGTGGCTGAACTGCAGGGAAGGCTCCGCCACCGCGGCCACGCCGGTACTGCCATTGTCGTGGACCGCCGGCGGCTGGTCCATCATGCCGAAGAGCCGCCGCGCAGCGATCATGGCCACGCGGAAATCCGTGTAATTGTTGGCGGGGCCCTGCGACGTGTAGAAGCCGACGATCGACACGGCAATCAGGGCCGGCAGGTCAGTCAGGGCGTCGATCTTCCCCTGCAGTGCGAGATCGATCCCGCACCAGGCCGCCGCCAGGATGCCGACCGTCACGAACACCTCCGACAGGGCCCGCTGCGTCGCGTCCGCGCCGTAGAGCTTGTCCTGGCCGGCCTGCATGGCGACGCCCATTTCCCACAACTGCGCGGCACGACGCTGTTCGTACCCGAAGGCGACCGTATCACGTACGCCCTGGATGCTGTCGGCGACGAAGGCATTGACCACACCCAGCTGGTCCCGATAGTTCGCGCCATCACCGCCGAGCCGGGCCACCAGCCAGGGCAGGACGAACACGCAGGCCGCATAGAACGGTGCCAGCACCCAGACGAGCGACGGGTCGAGCGTCCAGCACCAGGCCAGCACGACCACCGGCACCGAG
>CAZQGA010000145.1:0-6270 GCA_964592735.1 uncultured Chromatiaceae bacterium
ATTCCTCGGCAACTGCCGCGCAGATCCGCAGGCAGCCGTGGGCCGGCGGGCTGATGATTTCCAGCGCCAACGGTTCATCAGTCAGCCCCTGGTCATTGCTCAACACGCCCAGGGGCTGGTCACGGCCGAAATTGATGGCGTCGTAGCGGTCGCTCACGGCCACCGGCACGTCATTGATCCTGATCGTCGCCGAACAGATGACCGCACTGTTGATCACCTCGCGTACCGAGTAGGTGACCATGAAATGGCCGCCTTTGTCCGTGCCGGGTGTGAACTGGATGGTGTTGTCGGGATTCACCTCTGCTGTGGCCATGCCGGCCGGATAGACGGCCAGCACCGACAGTGTCAGCGGCAGCGCATTGAGCCCGGTGTCATTGGCCAGTACGTCGAGGGATCGTTCGGTATTGCGCTGGCCGTCGAATTCATCGTTGGCGCAGCGTGGCAGGTCGTTCTCAGGCGGACCGAAGACACTGATCGTGACCGTGGCAGCATTGCTCACGTCGCCATCCTTGTCCGTCACCGTGTACTGGAAGCTGTCATCACCGGCATAACCCGACACCGGTGTGTAGCGAATGTGCGGCCTGGTACCGGTCGTATCGATGCTGGTACTGCCGTGTGCAGGCGACTGCGTGACGTTCAGCGTCAACGGGGTGTCACTTGCTTCCACGTCATTGGCCAGAACATCGACCAGGACGTTGTTGTTCTGCAGGACAGCCGCGCTGTCGTCAACGGCCTGCGGGGTCGCCGGCAGCGTGATCGTCAGGCTGCAGCTTGCGGACTGGCCGCTGCCGTCGGCGAGGCGATAGCGCGTCACATAGGCGCCTCCCCTGCCGGCAGGCGGCGTGAAGGTGATCGTGCGGTCGGGGTTGACGATTGCTTCGCCTTGAGCAGGCTGACCGCTGACGCTCAGCGTCACGGGTGGCTGGTCGAAGCCGCTGTCATTGACGAGAACGTTGACGGTCGCCGGGGTATCGGGGCTGCCATCCTGTTCATCGTCCACGCAGAGAAGTGGATTGGTGAGGACAACCTGCGCGGTAGCCGTCGCGGACTGGCCGTCCGCGTCAGTGATGCGATAGACGATCTCCTGGGTTCCTGCGGGTGCCCCATTGCGCTGGTACTGGATCCGGTTCGCGACGATGGATGCGCTTCCCTGTGCCGGGCCACTGTCGATGCTGACCGTGGCCGGTGTTATGCCAGACAGGTCGTTGGCGAGGACATCGATGCTGACGCCTCCCAGTGTGGAGCCGGGATCGCGCGGCAGAACCAGGATCGAACGATCGTCGAACGCTGCCGGTGATTCGGTGCGAACGCCCGTGAAGTTGAGCCGGGTCGCGACCCAGGTGTCGGCGTTGTCTGCGGTGGCCGTGCTTTTTGTCTCCCTGACCAGCAACGCTTCCGCCGTCGTAATCGATCCGCTGGAGTCCGTGGCAATTTTGAGAAGGATGTTGCCGAACCCGGCGCTTCGGTCGCTGCTCCAGGTCAACGGGGAGTTGTTGCAATCTCCGGCTGCCGGCCCGCCGCCAGCATCACCGCAGGCATATCCCCAGACCGTTGCCGTGGACGTGGTGCCTTTGAGGTAATCGCTGCCTTCGAGCGCGGCGATGCCCAATGATCCGGGTGGTGTGGTCCAGTAGGGGATATCCGAGGCATCAGCGCTGGATTGCGATGCGACCCGGCTCGGGAACGGGCCTGAGTCGCCGGAGGGGAGCGTGGGGTAGGCGGCTGCGTCGTCACCGAAAAGCGCAACGACATAGTCCAGGCCTCCGCCCGCGTTGGCCATGGCTGAGCTGACACGGGCCCAGGCGAGCCGATGGATGATCTTTCCGAAACTTTCCACGATGCGGGTGCTTGCGCCCGTCGCGACGTTGCGTTCGAAGCCATCGAACTCGATGGTGCCGGAGACGTAGTCATCGCTGCCGTCGGGTGTGTTCTGGTCTTCGATGGCGAGAAAGGCTGAGCGGATTGCGATGCCGTTCTTGCCACCGGCTGGCAATACCGGGGCAGGTGCCGTTACCGGTGCCGGCACGGCCGGGTTGGTGAAAATGGCCGGCGCTGCGCCCGGCGCATAGTAGCCCGCGCTGTACACCGGGCCGATCCACTGTGCGTAGCCCGTGTCGAGGCGACGGCTGTTGTTCCACGAACAGTCATCGCCGTGTTCCGCGAAGGCCCAGGCCGGGCAGGCATTCTCGTCTTCAGCCGTGCTGCCGGCGAGCGTGTAGTAACGCGTGGCTGCCATGGCCTGGATGCTGGCCAGCGCAGTCAGCAGCACGAGCATCCGGGAGACGATCCCTGTTGCTGCTCCCTGCCGATACGTGATCCGGTGGTGCTCGTTGCCGCTCATGCTGTGTTGGCTCTTTTGTTCAACGATGGATCGCCGGCCCTGGCTTTCTTTGTCCTGGCGCTGGTCTTCAGGCACTCTAAACAGCGGTCCGGAGCGCGTCAATTTCAGAACGCCGGCGTCGGTGCGCGGTGCAGGTCCGCGCAGACGTGCCGCTCCCGATTATGTGAGGTATGCGTCAGCTGCAGCCGGCAAGAGCGCTGGTGATGCTCTGCGCAAGGGCTGCAACATCGGGCTGCACGGTGGTATCGACGATGATGCAGTGGCGGGATTCCCCGGCTGCGGGTCGCACATATTCGCGCAGCTGCAGTTCGAGGACTTCCGGTCCTGCTTCGGATGGATCGCATGCTTCCTGTGCACGTCGGGTGACCCGCTGCAGCAGCAGGTCGCGATCGGCCTCGCAGGCCACGAGCACCGTTGGCAGCGCGGCCTGCTGTGCCGCCGCCACGAGTGCGGCCCGCTCGGCCGGGCGCAGGGCCGTAGCGTCGAGGATGACTGGCAGGCCAGCACCCAGCACGGTGCGGGCGAGTTGCGCCATGCGCGTGTATACCTGTGCGGAAACATCCGCTGCGTAGATGCCTTCCTGTGGTGCTGCACCCGTATGCGCCAGTGGCGTGAGGCCAAACATGCGTTTGCGTTCGACATCCGAGCGAATGTGGATGGCCGGCAGCATTGCCGCCAGTTGCTGCGCGAGCCAGCTTTTCCCTGAACCGCTGACGCCAGACATGACGATGGCGCCCGGCATGATTCCGGCCAGCGGCGTCGCGGCGTAAGCGAGCAGGGCACCCACGCCTGGGTCACTGCTGTCCTGTGCTGGCCGCAGCATACCGACCTTGGCACGCACGAGCGCCCGGTACGCGAGGTAGAGGCGCAGGCCCGCGAGTCCGGTGAAATCTCCGGTGACATCGAGGTAACTGTTGAGGATGCGAAAGGCCAGGTCACGGCGGCCGCGCACGTCAAGATCCATCAGCAGAAACGCCATCTCGTTCATGACATCGATCCAGCGCAGGCCAGGATCGAACTCGAGTGCATCGAATGGCACGATGCGGCCATCCAGCCGGACCAGATTGCCCAGGTGCATGTCGCCATGGCACTCGCGAATCGCGCCGTCCTGGCGCCGTTGCGCGATGAAATCCAGCAGGCGCAGAAATTCGTTGTCGAGGAAACGCCGGCAATCCGCCAACGACCGCTGTCCGGTTGCATCCAGCAGGGCAGCCAGTTGCGCAAGGCTTGAATCGACGGGCTGCCAGACACTCGACGCGGTTCCCCAGGCTGTTGCCGGTGCGGCCGGCAGGAGACTTTGGTGGAACGTGCCGATGAGGGTGCCCAGCTGGGCTGCCTCATCGGCCGTGAGGGTGGCAGCCAGTACGCCACCGACGGCGGCACCGGTGGGAAAGCGCCGCATCTTTACGGCGTATTCGCAGATGGGTTCAGCCGGTTCCGGCAACGGGGCGTCAGGCTTGCAATGCAGTTCGACAACGGCAAGGTAGATGTCTGGCGCCAGGCGGCGGTTGAGGCGCAGTTCTTCCTCGCAGGCCTGCCGGCGTGCCGCGAGACTCGAGAAATCCAGGAAGCCGAGGCTGACTGGCTTCTTCAGCTTGTACGCCAGGCCGCCAGTGAGCACGACCCAGGAGACATGGGTCTCGATGATCTGCAGGTCATCAGCCAGCGGGCCGAAGGCGCCGCTTGCCAGCAGCGCATCCAGGCGGGCGCGGGCGCTCACCTCCTGTGGTTTTCCGCCGGTTTGATGAGCGCCTGCAGCGAGCGCATGACTGTGGTCTCGCCGAGTTGCTCATCGCGGGGCTCGGCGACCGGGCTGATTGGGGATGCTGTCGGGTGGTGATATTGCAGGCGGTGGTTGCCAATGCCGATGATGTCGCCATGGGCCAGCAGTCGCTGCTTGACCAGCACTGAGTTGACGCTGGTCCCGTTGGTGCTCTTCAGGTCGATGATCCAGTCGCCACTGGCATTGCGCAGGAGCAGGGCGTGCTGGCGGCTGACGAAGCGGCTGAGGATGGGAATGTCGCAGTGTTCGCCGCGGCCGATCAGGAGGCGCTCCCCCTCGATCGGGAACCGGCCGATCCGGGCATTCTCCAGGGTCAGGATCAGGCAGGGCTCAATGCCCGGTTCCGGATCGGGGGTGGGGGCCGCTGTGGCGATGGAGGCTGGGCGGCGGCCGTCCAGATCGAAGCGCAGCCGCGTCAATCCAGCCAGGCTTGCCATGCCCCTGGAATCCAGCACCTGGTGCAAGGCGGCCTTGCCGGTCAGGATGAAGAAGGGCGGGGGATCCAGGTTGCGCGAAGAGCGGATGAGATCCCGGATGAGTTCCAGCACCCTGGGCCCGAACTGATGGGCGTCCTCGACCAGGATGACGGTGGTGGCCTTCTGGCTCGCGCCCTGGCGCAACACGACATTAAGCAGGCGTTGCAGATCGTCGGCGCTGGACTCGAATGGCTCGAAACCCAGTTGCGCCAGGATGGCCTCGAGGAAGGCATGACGGCTGTCGGTCGGCGCCAGAATGCGGGCGACCTGGCTGGCATCTTCCACGCTGGCGAGAAACCGCTTCAGCACGAGCCTGGTTGTGGCACTGGAGTTGCCCGTGAGGACGGCCAGGCCACGCTGACTGGTATTGCACTGGCTCAGGTACGCGACCGCCTCTAGAATCTGCCCTGAGGTGCCCGCACCGGCTTCCTGGCTGGAAACGATCCTGCTTTGCTCGTTCGTGTGCATGGAGTTATAAGCGTGCGGGCCCCAGTTGCCACAATGGCATGGCTCCGTCTCTTTTCGGGGAGTCTAGGATTCGGCAACATTGATGTAAACCTGTCGCAACGGTGGCGGGAGTCAAGCTGCGGCCAGGACCGGTCACCATGATATGAAACAGAAGAAATGCCTTGCAGCCTGCTGTTTTTACGATAAACGATAACCTGGCAACATACCTTTCATGCTAGAGGTGCAGGATCTCGGCCTCTGGCGGGGTGCCACACGCCTGTTCACCGGCCTGTCATTCAGCGTCGATACCGGCAATGCCCTGCTGCTGAGGGGGCCCAACGGTACCGGAAAGACGTCCCTGCTCCGTGTGCTGGCCGGGCTGACACGTCCGGAGGGCGGCTCAATCCGCTGGCAGGGCGCTGTCCAGCCTGATGGCATGTGTGCCCTGGCGGCCTACAGCGGGCACACCAGTGCGCTGAGTACCGACCTGACGATCGAGCAAAACCTGGTATTCCACGCACGGCTGACAGGCTGGAGCGGCGAGGTCAACAGTCTCCTCAAGGCCGTCGGGCTTGCCGCAGTCGCGGATCTGGAAGTGCGCTTCCTGTCGGCGGGGCAACGGCGGCGGGGTGGCCTTGCGCGTCTGCTCATGTCCAGTCGCCCCCTCTGGCTGCTGGATGAACCGTTCACCAACCTCGATGCTGACGGGCGGCAACTGGTGGAAGCGTGCATTGGAGCGCATCTCGCTGCCGGCAGGGTTGCGGTGATCGCCGCGCATGACGACATGTTGTCGGGCAGCGCCCGGGTAAGCACGCTGCGCATGGGGGGCAGCTGAGCCATGGGTCGCGTATTTCTTGCTGTGCTGTGGCGCGATCTGCGCATTGCCTGGAGTCGCTGGGGTGACATCGCCAGCCCGCTCGTGTTTTTCATCCTCGTTGGTTCACTGTTTCCGCTGGCTTTGAGCCCGACGCCGACAACGCTGCGCGTGATTGGCCCGGCCGTGCTCTGGGTCGCGGCACTCCTCAGCACGCTGCTGTCGCTCAATCACCTGTATCGGGCGGATGTGGACGATGGCACGATGGAACAGCTGTTGCTGCTCGATGAACCGCTGGCGGTGATCGTGCTGGCCAAGAGCCTGGCCCACTGGCTGACAAGCGCGGCGCCCCTGGTGGTACTGGCCCCGCTCATGGGAATCACCTACTATCTGCCCGGCAAAGCGCTCC
>CAZQGA010000146.1:0-6259 GCA_964592735.1 uncultured Chromatiaceae bacterium
CTCCGGGGTGCTTGACCACACCCCGCAGACAGCGTGAAATCCCGTTTTGCCACCCGGCAACCCGGCTGCAAGACCGGTTGGAAGCCTGATGTCCCTGATCTTCCGCCTGCTCGTCCCTGGCCTCCTCGCCGCCACGCTCGCAGCCTGTGAACGGGCGCCGGCGCCCCCTGGGCCAACCACCGCACCGGCAAAGGAAAGCCCGGAGTCCCGGACGGCCCGCACCGCCATCGAGGCAGCCAACCAGGTCACCGCCGAGGCCATCACCCGGGGCGACGCCGCTGCCGTCGTGGCCCACTACGCCGAGGACGCACTGCTGCTGCCTGCAGGCAGTGACTTCGTTTCCGGCCGGGCGGCCATTCGCAGCCGCTACCAGCGCGCCATCGATGCCGGGCTCAGGAGCCTGAAACTCGAAATCATGTCAGTCGACGCCGCCGGCGATATCGCCGTCGAGACCGGGCGCTACGAGGCCGCTGGCGCCAGCGGCCATCGGCTGGATCATGGCAAGTACGTCGTCACCTGGCGGCGTGAAGGCGGCCAGTGGCAGGCGTATCGCGACATCGCCACCAGCAGCATGCCGCCACCCGTGGCCACACCCGAAGTGACGGCACTGCCAGCACCGACGACCACTGACGACAGCACGCAACCGGAAGACCTGGCCGGCAGCTGAAGATCGTTCGCCAGGCAGTCGGGCCCTGGGTAGCGCTGGTGAATCACAGGCAGGCATGCGAACATCGGGCCGGCATAAAAACATTGCGCACCCGAATCGGGCCCGCATCGAACCCCAGCATTCATCGTCCAGAAGAATCCCGGAGGAACACACCATGAGGATGAGACTCACCGCAGCCATTGCGGCCACCGTCGTACTTGCTGCCGGCCCACTGGCCAGCACTGCCCTCGCCGACGAGGTCAGCCACTGCACCTACATCCAGCAGAACATGTTCGCGGGCCCGTTCCATGTCTGCGAAATGCCGATCGATGCCAAGAGCTGCGATGAACTCGGCAAGACCGATGACAACAAGGATGCCATCCACGCTGCCGGCGCCTGTCCGGTGGACAACCTGGTGGGCACCTGCGACAAGGGCGCGACGCAGCTCCTGTATTACGACGGGGATCCCGCGGGGCTGGAAATCGGCTGCGGTTTCCAGAACGGCAGCTGGGTCAAGCCCAAGCCATAACGGGCGCCTGCAAGGCTCGCCAAAAGACCTCCTTCGGGAGGTCTTTTTCCATCCACACCGGGCTGTTTGGCGGTTGCGGCAACGCGTATCGGCTAAGGTTGCCAGCCACCCAGGTACTCGTCCCAGCGTCTGTCAACGACATCAAAGATACCCGGCGCTCCACGCTCGAGCAGGTCACGGCTCAGCGGTGCCCAGCTCTTCGGGCCCCCTTCGCCAGGCAACTGGCGCGTGGCATCGATGACCATCTTGCTGGATAGCCCCCAGGCCGGCCGGCTGGGGTCGGGCATCATCATCTGGGATTGCGGGATGAGCAGGCTCGCGGCCGGCTGCCAGCGGGCCGCGAGGGCATGCAGGATCTCGCTCGGGTCGAGGATGTTCAGATCCTTGTCGACGACGATGACGACCTTGGCGAGGCCGGCGTTGGCCGCCAGATACTGGCCCGCCGCAATGCCCTCGCCAGGAAATTTCTTGTCGATGCTGATGACGGTGACACCCGTTGCGCCCCGTGGCGAATTCAGCGCCATGAGCGAGGGGATCAGCTTCTTGTAGGTGAAAAAGCTGGCGGCAATCTGCGGCGCGCGCGGCATGTCGCAGGTGAGTCCGGTGAACGAATTCAGCACCCAGGGATTGTGCCGGTGCGTGATGGCCGTGATGTGCATGACAAAATTGCTGGCCTTCTTCGGGCCGAGATAGCCGTACATCTCGCCATACGGACCCTCTTCCTCGAACTCCGTGAGCGACACCTCGCCCTCGATGACGATTTCCGAATCCGCCGGCACGCGGATGTCGCTGGTCTCGCATTTCACCACGGGCAGCGGCGCGCCCCGCAGGCCACCGGCAAATTCCAGTTCATCTTCCAGGTAACCCGCCATCTTGGTGCTGCTGGCACAGAAGGTCATCGGATCAGCACCGACCGCGACAGCGACGCGGGCAGACAGGTCGCCGCGCTCCTTCATCGCCATCAACAGACGCCAGCCATGCTGGCCTGGCTCCGGGTTGACCGCCATCCTGCGCGGACCTTTCACCTGACAGCGGTAGGTGCCGACATTGCGGCCGAGTTCGGGATCCTGGATGAACACCGAACCCATGTTGACGTAGCGCCCGCCATCGGCAGGGTTGTTCTGCAGCCAGGCAAACTGCTCGAGATCCACCTGCGTGCCGGTGAGGATCACCTCCTTGCAGGGCGCAGCACCCGGGTCGACCACCTCGACGGGCGGGATGCGCCGCCAGCTGCCGGCGGCATCGAGCCGTGAACGCAACTCGTCGAGCACCGCACGGTACATCTGTTGGTGATCGGTGGTGACTGGCGACACGCCGAAGAGCACGGCCTCATCCGGCCAGCGGCCATACGCATTGGCAACCACCGGGCCATTGCGCCAGGCACCGCCGGTTTTTACCCGCTCGATCAGGAACGCAGGAGCATGCTCGATGCCGAAGCGGTCAATCAGGCGATAGGCGAATGCCGTGGCCTCGAAGCGATCCTGGTCCATGGACGGTATGCGCAGCAGCCGGCCGCGCTGCTCGAGGGCGCCGATGTAATCACGCACGGACGCGCAAGGCCCAATGCCATCGTTTCGCTTGCGGCTCAGGTCTTGTTCGCCCATGGGTTCATCCCCGGATCCGGTTGCCGGTCATTCCCCGGCCGGATCGTGCCTGCTATCGCTGGATGGATCGCAGGTAATCCACCAGCTTATCCACGACCCGGACAGCCTGCGCTTCGGCTGCCTTGTCGCCACCCGCCTCCACCCATAACTCCATGCCCCATACCGGCATGTAGCGGCTCCCGTGCGCCGGATAGACGGGGCGGCCATCGATGGCCTTGCGCACACGCTCCTGCGGAAAAGAACTGCCGTTGGCCCGGTAGAGCTGCGTGAGGTCCGGAACCATGACCTTGAGCGAGGCAGAGACTGGACCGTCCCCCAATCCTGCGCTGCCGTGGCAACTCGCGCAGAACCGCTCGTAGAGCTGGCGGCCGGAGTATTCGTCAAACTGTGCCGCAGCAGAATAGCGACCTGCCAGCAACAGCATGGCGGCCATGGTGCAGAAAGTGGCAGCTTTGGTGTTGACGACAGCATGCATCGTGGCAGATCCCGGTGGCCTGGCGACAGTCTTCAGCATACGCGAAATGCGCCGGCACCCGACAGCACGGCACCACGGGAATGCATGCCGTCACAGTGCGGGAACAAACCCGGGTCTGAGTGCGATTCCGCGGCCCCGTGCTAGCATGGCAACAGTCCAGGATCGAAAGATACCCATGAAGCTCCTGCGCCGCCTGTTGTCTGGCGTTGCCGTGCTGCTCATCCTGTCCTGGGCAGCCCTGGCCGTGTACGCCTGTTGGCCAGCCAGCCCCGGTTTGCCACCGGGCCAACTGGCTGCAGCCGCAGACAGCTTCATCACGGTGGATGGCCTGGCACTGCGCTACCGGAGCTATGGCACAGCCGGCCCCGGCAAGCCTGACGTGGTCCTGATACACGGTTTCGCCAATTCCCTGCAGTCTTTCCGCCTGCTGGCGCCGCTGCTGAGCCGCCAGTTCCATGTGCTGGCGGTGGATGCGCCCGGCTTCGGACTTTCCGACAAGCCGGCTCCACATGATTACGGCAACCAGGCCCAGGCACAGGTCATCAGCCACTTCGCTGCCGCGCTCGGGCTCGATCGCTACATCATTGGCGGGCACTCGATGGGCGGCACGCTCGCAGCGTACATTGCCGCGACGGATCCGCACGTCATCGGCGTGGTGCTGATGAACCCGGGCATCATCACCACCGGAGTTCCTGCGATCACGCAGCACCTGTTCTGGCCACTGCCGCGGGTCATGGCACGTCTGTTCGGCAACCGGGGCTTTCGCGCGGACTTCCTCAAGCGATCGTTTCTCGATGACTCCATCATCACGGACCAGGTCCTGGACGACATGATGCTGGCCCCGCGCAGCACGGGCTACCTCGATGCCATGGCAGCCATGATGGAGCAATACCGGATCGGCGAGGAACCCGCCATGGCCAGCCGGATACGGGTGCCGACCCTGATCGTCTGTGGCATGCAGGACCGGAGCAAGGCACCCGGCGAGTGCGCCGAAGTGCAGCGGCTCATTCCGGGATCAAGCCTCGTCGAAGTGCAGGGCTCCGGGCACTACGTGCAGGAGGAACAGCCGGCCGCCGTCGCTGACGCAATGATTGCGCAGATGCCCCGCTGGCGTTGAGCGTCAGGCCCGGCTGGCAGCGCGTGGATCAGGCACGGCGACGAAGAAAAACCACAGCAGCACGGCAGCCGTTATCGCCGCCCCCCCGAGGGGCAATGCCACGGGTGCCACCTTGTAGACGAGGCCACAGAGGATGGGGCCGATGATCATGCCGGCGGTGGGTGCTGCCGACAGCAGGCCAGCTACGGCACCTTGTTCCGCCGCCCCCACGCTCAGGCTCGCTGCCGCGTTCAGGCCGGGAGCGACGAAACCAAAGCTGAGGCCAAAGAGGGCGTAGGTGACATACAGGGTGGTGATGCTGGTCGCGACAGCCAGGAGCAACAGGCCGGCGACCATCAGCGCAAACCCCGCATGCAGCATCCGGGCCGGTGGCGCCTTCCACAACTGCAATACCACGGCCTGCACCAGCAGGATGAACAATGCCATGCAGAGCATGGCCACCATCATGGTGCGCTGGGCGGCCGTCACGTCGGTGACCGCGAAACGGTCGGCAATCAGCGACGCTGTGATGGTCTGGATCCCGGTGAAGACGCCAAACACCACCACCCAGCCGACCAGGTAAGGCCGTATGCGTGGATCCCGGGCCGCAACCCTGACCGCAACCTCATGGCCGGCCCGGCGTACGGGTTCCGGCAGGGCAATGAATGCCCAGCAGCCCGCCAGCACCGCAAGGCCCGCCGCAGCAAACATGGGCAATACCGGACCCAGGCCAGCCAGTGCGCCCCCGAAGGCCGGCCCGAGGATCGTGCCCAGTCCGCCGGACATGGCAATCAGCGCCATTCCCGAGGAACGGGACTGCTCGTCAGTGACGTCGGCGATATAGGCCGTGGCTGCCGGGTTGATACCACCCACGACCATGCCGTAGGCAAAGCGCAGCACCAGCAAGAGCACAAACAGCGGCAACCCGCTGACCCAGCCCCAGAGTCCCAGCTGGACACCCAGGGCCAGGGCAGCGTAGCCAATGGCGTAGCCGGCAAGGCCAATGAGGAACACGGGGCGTCGTCCGAGGGTCTCGCTGGCTCGCCCCCAGCGGGGGGCAGACACCACGAGGGCCATGTTGGAGGCTGCGATGACAAGGCCCAGTTGCCACTCCGCCAGGCCAATGTCACGTGCAAGCGGGGTGAAGATGACGAACAGCAGGGATTGTCCCATCCCATACGTGATGAGCCCGGCGAGGAGAATCAGCTTGTCGCGTGACATGGATATTCCGGGATCATGAAAAGTGCGCCACTCCAGCCACGGCAGGCCGGCTGGTCATGCTACAGGGGCAAACGCCGGGATCCCCGCCTCATCTGCCTGAAGGAGCCAGGTACACATACCGGCGAAACGACCTCCGCCCTGTCAGGGCCGGACGCCAAGCAGGTTTAGCCCGGGACGGATGATGGCGGCCGGAGATCCCGACGGGAACCCTTGCAGCACGACCGAACCAGCACGCGGTCAGGGGCGTAGCGCAGCGGGGTCCGGACCTCAGGAAACAGCGATGGGCACTGGCGCCAGCAAGCCCGCTCCTGGCTCACTGCATGCCCAGCAGCCCCGGGATGTGGGATTCGGGCAAAAAAAGACCGCGGCCCGGATCGTGTCTTGGGAACACGACCGCAGGCCGCGCCGATGCCATTTCAGGACACCGGAGGCTCGTCCGGGGCGCTGAACGACGCCAACTCCATCCCCCGCTCCAGATCAGAGCCTTCGGGGATTGTTCGCCACTACAGCACTGCGGTCATCACCCAAACGGGTGAATCGAAAAGTCCGTTTTGGCATACCCCCCCCCGATGGGTCAGCGGCCATACAGCCGGGCGGCCGCGACCAGTTCAGCGGTGACCATCTCCCGCAGGGATGCCGGCGACAGCACCTCGACATCGGCACCGTATTTCAGGATGTCCATGACCAG
>CAZQGA010000147.1:0-6224 GCA_964592735.1 uncultured Chromatiaceae bacterium
CGGTGCCGACATCGTCGAGACCAACAGCTTCAATTCGACGGCCCCGTCCCAGGGGGACTACGGCCTGCAGGAGCTGGCGCCGGAGCTGAACCTGGCGGCAGCCCGCATCGCGCGCGAAGTGGCCGACGAAGTAGCCGCCCGCACCGGGCAGCCCCGCTTCGTCGCGGGCGTGCTCGGCCCCACCAGCCGCACGGCCTCGCTCTCACCCGACGTCAACGACCCCGGGTTCCGCAACATCAGCTTTGACGAACTGGTCGCCACCTACACGGAAGCGGTGCGCAGCCTGCTCGCCGGCGGTGCCGATTTCATCCTCCTGGAGACGGTGTTCGATACGCTGAATGCGCGCGCCGCGCTGTACGCCGTGATGAAGCTCGGCGATGAGCTTGGCGAGCCGGTGCCCGTGATGGTCTCTGGCACCATCACGGATGCCTCCGGCCGCACGCTGTCCGGGCAGACCACCGAGGCGTTCTGGAACTCGGTGCGCCACGCCAGGCCGTTCATGATCGGCCTGAATTGCGCGCTGGGTGCCGAGGACCTGCGCCCCTACCTGGGCGAGCTGTCGCGGGTGGCCGATACCCGTGTCAGTGTCCATCCCAATGCCGGCCTGCCCAATGAATTCGGGCAGTACGATGACACGCCCGGGCATATGGCCCGCATCCTCGGCGACTTTGCCGGCTCCGGCCTGCTCAACATGGTCGGTGGCTGCTGCGGCACCACGCCCGCGCATATCCGCGCCGTGCGTGCCGCCATCGCCGATTACCCGCCGCGCGTGGTGCCGAAGATCGAGCCGAAGCTGCGCCTGGCAGGCCTGGAGCCGCTCAATTTTGGTCCGGGTTCGCTGTTTCTGAATGTGGGCGAGCGCACCAACGTGACCGGTTCGGCGCAGTTCCGCAAGCTGATTGCTGCCGATGACTATGCCGGGGCGCTGGCCGTGGCCCGCCAGCAGGTCGAGAACGGCGCCCAGGTCATCGACGTGAACATGGACGAAGGCATGCTCGACTCGGTGGCGGCGATGGACCGCTTCCTCAAGCTGGTCGCCGGTGAGCCCGATATCGCCCGGGTGCCGATCATGATCGACTCCTCCCGCTGGGAGGTGATCGAGGCGGGCCTCAAGTGCGTGCAGGGCAAGGCCATCGTCAATTCCATCAGTCTCAAGGAAGGTGAGGAGCCCTTCCTGCACCAGGCCCGTGAGATCCGCCGGCATGGTGCGGCGGCTGTCGTCATGGCCTTCGACGAGCAGGGCCAGGGCGACAATGTGGCACGCCGTGTGGCGATCTGCGAACGCTCGTACCGGCTGCTTCGCGAGCAGGCGGGCTTTGCCGCCGAGGACATCATCTTCGATCCGAACATATTTGCAGTGGCCACCGGCATCGAGGAGCACGCCAGCTATGGCCTCGACTTCATCGAGGCGACGCGCCTCATAAAACAGCGGCTGCCAGGCGTACGTGTCAGTGGCGGCGTTTCCAACGTGTCGTTCTCCTTCCGGGGCAACAACCGCGTCCGTGAGGCCATGCACTCGGTGTTCCTGTACCACGCGATCCAGGCCGGGCTGGACATGGGCATCGTCAATGCCGGACAACTCGCCATCTACGAGGAGATCCCGCTTGAGTTGCGCGAGGCGGTCGAGGATGTGATCCTCAACCGTCGCCCCGACGCCACCGAGCGGCTGCTCGACATGGCGGGCCGCTACCGCGACGATGGCGCAGCCCGTGTCGTCGCCGCCGATACCGCCTGGCGCGAATGGCCGGTGGTGAAGCGCCTGTCGCATGCCCTGGTGAAGGGTATCGATGAGTTCATCATCGAGGATACGGAAGAGGCGCGCCTGCAGGCGGCACGGCCGCTCGACGTCATCGAGGGGCCGCTCATGGACGGCATGAATATCGTCGGCGACCTGTTCGGTGCCGGCAAGATGTTCCTGCCCCAGGTGGTGAAATCCGCCCGTGTGATGAAGCGGGCGGTTGCCCACCTCGTGCCCTTCATCGAGAAGGAACAGACCGGCGGGCTGCGCAAGCTCGGCCGCATCGTCATGGCCACCGTCAAGGGCGATGTCCACGACATCGGCAAGAACATCGTCGGCGTCGTCCTCCAGTGTAATAATTTCGAGGTCATTGACCTCGGCGTCATGGTGCCTGGCGAGAAAATCCTGCAGGTCGCGCGCGAGCAGCAGGCAGACATCATCGGTGTCTCGGGGCTCATCACGCCCTCGCTCGACGAGATGGTGCATGTTGCCCGGGAGATGAAGCGCCAGGGCTATACGCTGCCGCTGCTGATCGGCGGTGCGACCACCTCGCCCGCCCATACCTCGGTGAAGATAGACCCGGAGTACGATGGCCCGGTGATCTACGTGAAGGACGCCTCGCGCGCCGTCGGCGTGGTGCAGAAGCTGATCACGCCGGGTGAGGCCGAGCGCTTCGTCGCGGAGGTGAAGGAGGAGTCGCGGCAGCGCCGCCGCCGCCACGCGCAGAAGGACCGCCAGGCACCGCAGCTCAGCCTTGCCGAAGCGCGGCGCAACAAGGCACGCGTGGACTTTGGCACGCCGCCGGTGCCGTCGTGGCTTGGCGTGCGGGCGCTCGGTGACCTCGACCTGGCGACCCTGGCGCAATACATCGACTGGATGCCGTTCTTCAATGCCTGGGAGTTCCACGGCAAGTTCCCGCAGGTCCTCACTGACCCGGTCGTGGGCGAGGCGGCAAGCGCACTCTGGCAGGACATTCGTGTGATGCTGGAGCAGGCCATCGCGGAAAAATGGTTCACGGCACGGGCGGTGATCGGGCTGTTTCCGGCGAACACGGTCGGTGATGACGACATCGCCGTCTATGCCGACGAGTCGCGCGACCATCAGCTTGCCGTGCTGCATCACCTGCGCCAGCAGCGTGGCAAGCCCGATGGCCAGCCGCACCTGTGCCTGGCCGACTATGTGGCACCGCGCGAAAGTGGCATCCATGACTACGTCGGTGCCTTTGCGGTCACGGCGGGCCTGGGCGTGGATCGGCGCGTAGCCGCCTACCAGCGTGCCAACGACGACTACAGCGCCATCCTGCTCAAGGCGCTCGCGGATCGTTTCGCGGAGGCGGGTGCGGAATACCTGCACGAGCAGGTACGCCGCAAGCACTGGGGTTATGCGCCGGAGGAGACGCTCGACAGCGCGGCACTGATCGCCGAGTCCTATCGCGGCATCCGGCCGGCGGCCGGCTATCCGGCCTGCCCGGACCACACGGAGAAGGCGACACTGTGGCGGCTGCTCGATGCCGAGCGCAATGCCAGCATCGTGCTGACCGAAGGCTTTGCGATGATGCCGGCGGCGTCGGTGAGCGGCTGGTACCTGGCCCATCCGCAGGCGAAGTATTTCCCCGTCGGCCGTATCGGCCGCGACCAGGCCGAGGACTACGCGCGGCGCAAGGGCATGAGCCTTGCCACCGTCGAGCGCTGGCTCGCCTCAGCGCTCGGCTACGAGGCGGCGGCGGCCTGAAGAGGGCGATACGCCAGTTCTCCGCGCCAGGTCTCGGTGGATCGCCTGGCCTGGCTCTATCACCTGACGCCGGCAGAAGCCCGGGTGTGTGTGGCGCTGTTTCAGGCCGGCTCAGTGGATGGGGCCGCCGAAGCAGCCGGGCTGACCCGTCATACGGTGCGCAGTCACCTCAAGCGGGCTTACGCCAAGGCGGGTGTCAGTACCCAGGGCCAGTTGTTGCAGAAAATGGCGGGATCCCTGTGGCTGATGATGGCGCAGGATGTGCATCCTGCGGCCCCGCCGGACGCCTGAGCGCCCTGTCAGGGCCCGCGCGGCTTCAACTGCCAGCAGCGGCCTGCTGCTGACGCAGGCATTGCGCCTGGCGCGCCTTGTACTCGAGAGCCTTGAGGATGTCACGCGGGAGCCCGAGTTCGCCTGTCTCGTAGGCGCGGGCGAGTCGGCCGACGGCGAGGCGGTGATTGGCGTTGGCAGCGCGCTGGTACCAGGTGAGCGCGAGGGCCGGGTCGTGCTCGAGCAGCGGTCCGTCCTCATGCTGCCACGCAAGCCAGTACTGCGCTTCGGGGACGCCCGCTGCGGCTGCTTCACGAATCATCGGAATGGCGACTTGTGGCTGCCACTCGCCATTCAACCCGAGGTTGAAGAGGGCGAGTTCGTAGAGCGCCACGGCGTCGCCTGCGTCCGCTTCGGCCTGGCAGATTGTGTGCACGGATTGCAGGGCAGCGGGATCGGGTTCGGTGCTGAGCAGCAGGGGCCGGAGTGCCGTGCGGCAGTCGCCCGCGAAAGCGGCGGGAGCAGCGACAAGGACAATAATCAGCAGGGCAAGCGCTCGCATGGTGAGTCCCTCTCCGGCAGGCGGGCCGCTACTTTACCAGCCTTCCTGGTCATCCAGTGCCAGGCGGCAGGCCCGGCATGGCCGCGTCCTGGGGTGGAATGCCCCGGCTGGCATGTGCGGCGCCCTGGCGCGCCGCGTCTTCGCGCAGAGACCGGGTCTCAGCCCGGGCGCCGCCCTTCGGTGACGCGCGGATGGTCAGCGAGATCGGCGGCCGTCATGACGTGGCGGAAGCCGGCGTTCTTGAGCAGCGCGCGCACCGCAGGTCCCTGCGCACTGCCGTGCTCGAGCAGCAGCCAGCCGCCCGGCGCGAGATGGCCGGCCGCGCCCGCGACGATCGTGCGCAATGCGTCGAGTCCATCGGACCCGGCAGCGAGCGCGCTGCGTGGCTCGAAGGCAAGTTCCGGGTCGGTGCTCGTCCATTCATCGTCGGCGATGTAGGGCGGGTTGCTGACGATGACGTCGAATACCTCCGCTCCCGTGCCGACGAACCAGTCGCCGGCAGCAAAGCGGATGCGCGCCAGCCCCAGCCGGGTGGCGTTGGCCTGCGCCACGGCCAGTGCCGCTTCGCTGCGGTCCGTCGCCAGCACCCCGGCCTGCGGCCGTTCGCTGGCGATCGCGAGCGCGATCGCGCCGCTGCCGGTGCCGAGATCGAGTACACGGGCTGCCTGGCCGGCGGGCAGCCGCAGCAGGGCGCGCTCCACCAGGAGTTCAGTCTCGGGCCGCGGCACCAGCACGTCGGCGTTCACGGCGAGGTCGAAGGTCCAGAACGCCTGCTGTCCGAGGAGGTAGGCCAGCGGACGACGGGCCTGCCGGGCACGGATGTCGGCGAGGTAGCGTGCGGCATCGGCTTGCGCGACCCGTTCCTCGCGATGCGTGAACAGACGGATGCGTTCCCAGCCGAGTGCGTGGGCGAGCAACAGTTCGGCGTCGAGCCGCGGCGTCTGGACGGACCCGCGGAGCAGCTTCACGCCCGCGTGCAGCAGGGCCTCGACGGAGGATGCAGGAGCAGGGTTCATGTCGGATTCGGCACTGGCGCCAGAGTTGGAAGTTGGCGCGGGATTGTCCCATGCCCGGGGCGCCGGGCCTACCCGCAGCACGCGGCCTGTGCCCGCCGGATCCTTTGCGGGTACGCTGCCGGATCGCTATTCTCGCAGCGACATCACGCAACCCGGGGTTTTCCCGTGCTCACTGAAATGGAGTGGCAGGCGCTCTGGCTGAGTCTTGCCGTCGCCAGCCGCAGCGTGCTTTTCAGCCTGCCCCTGGCGATTGCGGTGGCCTGGGTGCTGGCGCGTGGGCGTTTCACCGGGCGTGCATTGCTCGATGCCTTCGTGCACCTGCCGCTGGTGCTGCCCCCGGTGGCGGTGGGCTACCTGCTGCTGGTGCTGTTCGGTACCCGCGGGCCGATCGGTGGCTGGCTGCAGGAACAGTTCGGCGTGCAACTGGTGTTCAGTCGCAGTGGCGCGGCGCTCGCCACGGCGGTGATGTCCTTTCCGCTGATGGTGCGCGCCATCCGCGTCTCGCTCGAGCACATCGACCCCGGCCTCGAGGAGGCTGCGCGTACCCTGGGTGCCGGACCGCTCGACCGCTTCCGCAGCGTGACCCTGCCGCTGATGCTGCCCGGTGTCCTGGCTGGTGCGGTGACGGCGTTTGCCGCCAGCCTCGGCGAGTTTGGCGCCGTGATTACTTTCGTCTCCAACATTCCGGGCGAGACCCGCACCCTGCCGCTGGCGCTCTATACCGCGCTGCAGATGCCGCAGGGCGATGTCATTGCGGCAAGACTCGCCGTGCTGTCCTTTGCCCTGGGTTTCGCCGGGCTCGTCCTGGCGGAAATTCTGGCGCGGCGCGTGCGTGCGCTGCTGGGCCCCTGAATGATCGAGGTTGCCGTCCGCCGCCGTCTGGGTGAGTTTGTGCTGGATGCAAGCT
>CAZQGA010000148.1:0-6195 GCA_964592735.1 uncultured Chromatiaceae bacterium
GGTGGCAGTGCCGTCAGCCAGCGCACGAGGTTGGCGCTTTCGATTTCCACCAGCGTGCGCCGCAGGTCGAGCTTTGCCTCGAGGCCGAGCAGCTGGATGCGGCGCAGCGGGCGTGCAGGCGGTGGCTTGCGCCGGTAGTCGGGCAGGCGGAATGCAGCGGCGCCGGCGGCGAGCAGGAGGTTGCGCGCCAGCGCCGCAACCTCGTCTGCCGGAAGGCCTGCGGCCAGGATGCCGAGGTTGCCTGGCCGGGTGCCGAGTGCCTCGGTCATCGCTTCGCCGGCCCACTTCAGGCGCGCAAAGGGGCTGTCTGCATGCTGGCGCGGATCCGGCAGGCAGGCCACGGTCACGCCGCTATCGCCGGTACCCGCAAGGCGGCTGCGCAGCATGCCGCGTGCCGCCGGCGCGCCGAGTTTTTCGAATTGCCGCCGCAGGCTGGCGCCATCAGGGACCTGGCGCCATGCGGCTGCCGCAGGTGCGTGTGGCAGCACGATCAGCAGGTGATCGAGGGCAGCCAGCGTCTTGCCTGTGGGCATGCCGATCACCTGATCGACACGCAGAGCGGGCGCTTCGGGCAGCAGGTCTGACATGCGTTGACTCGTTCTCAAGCGGGTGCGCCGGCGTGGTTGCGCGCGGCATTGCCCGATGACAGGGCAGGGGCAGTCCGGTATTCTTCGCGTTTGAATTATAGGGCAGTGCGGGGCAGGTGCGTTCGCGGATTCGCGCCTGGCCAGTGGCAGGTTCAGTTGGAGCGGGCCAGTGCGGGATTCCAGCCGTTTTGAAGACGTCGATCCGGATGAGACCCGGGAGTGGATCGAGTCGATGGAGTCCGTCCTGCGGACCAGCGGTGTCGAGCGGGCGAGTTTCCTGCTCAACGAGATGCTCGACCACGCGCGCCGGGGCGGCGCCAACCTGTCGCACAGCCGCAATACCGCCTACCTGAATACGATCCCGGTGAGCCAGCAGCCGGAGTACCCCGGCGATCGGGCGCTGGAGCGGCGCATCGAGGCCTATATCCGCTGGAATGCGCTCGCCATGGTGACGCGCGTCAACCGCATGAGCTCGGAGTATGGCGGGCACATCGCAAGCTACGCGTCGATGGCGACGCTGTACGAGGTGGGCTTCAATCATTTCTGGCGTGCACCCACAGCCGGCCATGAAGGCGACCTGATTTTCTTCCAGGGCCATTCCTCGCCGGGCATTTATGCGCGCGCCTTCCTCGAGGGACGCCTGAGCGAGGATCAGCTCGACCATTTCCGGCGCGAGGTCGGCGGCCGGGGGATTTCCTCCTACCCGCACCCCTGGCTCATGCCGGATTTCTGGCAATTCCCGACCGTGTCCATGGGTCTGGGCCCGATGATGGGCATCTACCAGGCGCGATTCATGAAATACCTGGAGCATCGCGGACTCATGCCGGAGTCAGACCGGCGGGTGTGGTGCTACCTCGGCGACGGCGAAATGGACGAGCCCGAGTCACTGGGTGCGATCACATTGCCGGTGCGTGAAAACCTCGACAACCTGGTTTTCGTGATCAACTGCAACCTGCAGCGCCTCGACGGCCCTGTGCGTGGCAATGGCAAGATCATCCAGGAACTCGAGTCGCTGTTCGGCGGTGCCGGCTGGAACGTCATCAAGGTGGTCTGGGGATCGCGCTGGGATCCGCTGCTCGCGGCCGATGCGGGCGGCCTGCTGCGCCGCGTGATGGAGGAATCGCTCGATGGCGAGTACCAGGCCTGCAAGGCCTTTGGTGGCGCCTATACGCGCGAGCACTTCTTCGGCAAATACCCCGAACTCAAGCAGATGGTCGCCCACATGTCCGACGAGGACATCTGGCTGCTCAACCGTGGCGGCCATGACTTCATCAAGGTGCATGCG
Source organism: uncultured Chromatiaceae bacterium (assembly GCA_964592735.1). Lineage (GTDB taxonomy): Bacteria > Pseudomonadota > Gammaproteobacteria > Steroidobacterales > QUBU01. Next base: position 1,873 of record CAZQGA010000148.1, read on the forward strand.
GCTTACGATCGCGCCGTGCACCACCGCGGCGCGCCGACGGTCATCCTCGCCAAGACCGTGAAGGGCTTTGCGGTGGGTGCGTCGGGTGGCGAAAGCCGGATGACGGCACACCAGGCCAAGAAGGTCGGCCCGGAGGACCTGCGGGCATTCCGCGACCGGTTCAACCTGCCGGTGGCTGACGACGAGATCGACAGCCTGCCGTTCGTGCGACCGCCCGCCGACAGCGAGGAGATGCGTTACCTGCTGGGCCAGCGCGAGAAGCTGGGCGGGCCGATCCCGGCACGTACGATCCGGGCAAAGCCGCTCCAGGTGCCGGGGCTCGACAGCCTCCGCCAGGAGCTCGAGGGCACCGGCGAACGGGAAATCTCCACCACCATGGCCTTTGTGCGGATCCTGCAGAAGCTGCTGCGTGATCCGGCCATCGGCCAGTACATCGTGCCGATCGTCGGCGACGAGGCGCGCACCTTCGGTATCGATGCGATGTTCCGCCAGGTGGGGATCTACTCGTCGGTCGGCCAGCTTTACCGGCCGCAGGATGCCGACCAGCTCAGCTACTACCGCGAAGACAAGAAGGGGCAGATTCTCCAGGAGGGCATCAACGAGGCGGGCGCGTTCTGCTCCTGGCTGGCTGCGGGCACCAGCTACGCGAACCACGGCATCAGCAACATTCCCTTCTATATCTTCTATTCGATGTTCGGCTTCCAGCGCGTTGGTGATTTTGCCTGGGCAGCGGGCGACCTGCAGGCGCAGGGATTCCTGCTCGGCGCCACGGCCGGGCGTACGACGCTCGCCGGCGAAGGCCTGCAGCACCAGGATGGCCACAGCCTCGTGCTGGCCTCGACGATACCGAACTGCATCGCCTACGACCCGGCGTTTGCCTACGAGCTGACCGTCATCATCCAGGATGGCCTGCGCCGGATGTACCAGGAAGGCGAGCGTGTCTTCTACTACATCACCTGCATGAACGAGAACTACGTGCAGCCGGCGATGCCACCGGGGGTCGAGGAGGGCATTTTGCGCGGGATGTACCAGCTGCGGCTCGGCGGTTCCGGCAAGACCCGCGTGCAGTTGCTCGGGTCGGGCACCATCCTGCGCGAGGTCCTCGCTGCAGCGGAAGTCCTCGAGCGGGATTTCAATGTGGCAGCGGATGTCTGGAGCGTGACGAGCTTCCCGGAATTGCGTCGCGATGGTCTCGACTGCGAGCGCTGGAACAACCTGCATCCCGGGGAACAGCCGCGGCGATCCTACGTGGAGCGCATGCTCGGCGTGCATAGCGGTCCATTCGTGGCTGCGACCGACTACATGCGCATCGTGCCTGACCAGATCCGCCAGTGGGTCCCGGGCCACTATGCCGTGCTCGGCACCGATGGTTACGGGCGCAGTGATTCGCGGGCGGCGCTGCGTGACTTCTTCGAAGTCGACCATCGCTACATCGTGCTGGCAGCCCTGAAGGCCCTGGTGGACGAGGGAACGCTGGATGTGGCGGTGGCGCGCAAGGCGATCGCCACGCTGAAGATCGACCCGGAACGGCCAAACCCGGTGACGGCGTGAGCTTCGTGGCGGGGATGAGTACATGACGCGGCGAGAGGAAGTCCGGGTCCCGGACATCGGCGACTTCCACGACGTGGAGATCGTCGAGGTGCTGGTGGCGGCAGGCGACACGGTGAGTGCCGAGGCACCGCTGGTCACGCTGGAGACCGACAAGGCGTCGATGGAAGTGCCGGTACCCAAGGCCGGACGCATCGTCGAGCTCAAGGTGGCGCGCGGTGGCCGGGTGTCCAAGGGCAGCCTGCTTGCCATCCTGGAGGTGGATGAGGCGGCTGCCGCGCCAGCGTCAACCCCGCCACCGGTGGCTGCCACACCGCCAGCTGCAGCACCGGCAGCACCGAAGCCGGCAGCTGCGGCGCCCGCGCCCCGTCCTGCACCGCGTCCGGCAGCGTCGCTGCCGCCGATCGACGAGGCGAGCTTTGGCAAGGCGCATGCGAGTCCCTCGGTGCGCAAGTTTGCGCGTGAACTCGGCGTCAACCTCATCCAGGTGACCGGCACGGGCCCGAAGGGCCGTGTCCTGCAGGACGACATCAAGGCCTTCGTGAAGGCGATTCTCACCGGGCAGGCGGCGCCTGGTGGTGGCCTGCCGAAGCTGCCCGTCGTCGATTACGCGAAGTATGGTGCGATCGAAATCGTGCCGCTGTCGCGCGTGCGCAAGATCTCCGGCCCGCGGCTGCAGGCGAGCTGGCTCAACATCCCGCATGTTACCCAGCACGACGAGGCGGACATCACCGCACTCGAGGCGCGCCGCCAGGCGTTGCGGGCGACGGCGGAAAAAGAGGGCGTCAAGCTGACGCCGCTCGCCTTCATCATCAAGGCCTGCACGCTCGCACTCAGTGAATTCCCGGATTTCAACTCCTCGCTCGCCGAGGATGGCGCGGCGCTGGTGCACAAGAAGTACCAGCACATCGGCTTTGCCGCAGATACACCGCAGGGGCTGGTAGTCCCCGTCATCCGTGACGCAGACCGGAAAAGCGTGATCGACATTGCGCGTGAACTGGGCGACCTCAGTGCGCGGGCCCGCGATGGCAAGGTCAGTGGCGAGGAGATGCGTGGCGGCACGTTTACGGTCTCGAGCCTCGGCGGCATCGGCGGCAGTTTCTTCACGCCGATCATCAACGCGCCCGAGGTCGCCATCCTGGGCGTCGGCCGCTCTGCGCAGCGCCCGGTCTGGCAGGACAAGGCCTTCGTGCCGCGACTCGTCCTGCCGCTGTCACTGTCCTACGACCATCGCGTCATCGACGGTGCGACCGGCGTGCGTTTCACATCCTTCCTGGTGCAGGCTCTCGCCGACCCGGACCGGCTGACGGGCTGAGCGCGCCATGGCCAGCCTGACGGACATCAAGGTCCCCAACATCGGTGACTTCAAGGGCGTCGAGGTCATCGAGGTGCACGTTCGCGTGGGTGACAGGCTTGCGCCCGAGCAACCGCTGATCACGCTGGAAAGCGACAAGGCTGCGATGGAGGTGCCCGCCACGGTCACGGGTCGTGTAGCCGAAGTGCTCGTCAAGGCGGGTGACCGGGTCTCGGAGGGTACCGTCTTTCTGCGTGTCGAGGCGGACGATGCGGCAAGTGTCCGGCCGGCTGCTGTGGGCCAGCCGACCGCCGCTGCATCGGCCCCGGCAGGAAAACCTGCGGATCCGTCGCCTGTGCGGGCGACGCCCCCGGCTCAGGCGCCGGCTCCGGGAGCCGCAAGCTACACGGGTCTGGTGGATGTCGAAGCGGATCTGGTCGTGCTGGGTGCCGGGCCGGGCGGCTACACGGCGGCGTTCCGCGCGGCCGACCTGGGCTTCTCGGTAACGCTCATCGACCGCTGGCCGACGCTCGGCGGTGTCTGTCTCAACGTCGGCTGCATTCCGTCGAAGGCGCTGCTGCACGCCGCGCGCGTCATCGAGGAGGCTACGGAGATGGCGGGCCTCGGCGTCGACTTCGGCAAGCCGCGCATCGATGCGGCGCGCCTGCGCGAGTGGAAGAACAAGGTCGTCGGCCGGCTGACCGGGGGACTCGGCCAGCTCGCGAACCAACGCAAGGTGCAGGTCATCCAGGGGACCGGACGCTTCCTCTCGGATCGGCACCTCGAAGTGAGCGGCGCCGGCGGAACGCAGGTCGTCTCCTTCCGCCAGTGCATCATCGCGGCGGGTTCCGAGCCGGTGCGCTTGCCCGGCATGCCGGAAGATCCACGCATCATCGACTCCACCGGTGCGCTGGAGCTCGACCTGCCCGAATCGCTGCTGGTCATCGGCGGCGGCATCATTGGCCTGGAGATGGCGACTGTCTACGACGCGCTCGGCGTGAAGGTCAGCGTGGTCGAGCTGCTCGACCAGTTGATGCCCGGCGCGGATACCGACCTGCTGCGGCCACTGGAGCGGCGCCTGCGCAAGCGCTACGAGGCGGTGATGACCGGGACGCGGGTCACCTCGCTCAAGCCGGTGGCGGGCGGCATCGAGGTCGGCTTCGACAAGGCGGGTGCTGCTGAGACGCGGACTTACGGCAAGGTGCTGGTCGCCGTCGGGCGCACGCCGAACGGCCGGGCGATCGCCGCGGAGAAGGCCGGCGTCGTCGTCAACGAGCGCGGCTTCATTCCCGTCGACAAGCAGATGCGCACGAACGTCGCGCACATCTTCGCCATCGGCGACATCGTCGGCCAGCCCATGCTCGCCCACAAGGCGAGCCACGAGGGCAAGGTGGCCGCCGAGGTCGCCGCCGGCCACAAGCGGGCCTTCGATGCGCGCGTCATTCCGGCCGTGGCGTACACGGATCCCGAGGTGGCCTGGG
>CAZQGA010000149.1:0-4491 GCA_964592735.1 uncultured Chromatiaceae bacterium
GGCGAGCCCCCGCCAGCCGGCGTGGGCGGCGGCGATGCGCGTCCCGGCCTCGTCGCAGAAGAGCACCGGCAGGCAATCGGCTGTCAGCACAGCGCAGACCATCCCGGGTACCGCCGCAACGCTCGCATCAGCCTGCGCGCCTGGCGCTGCCACAGCGGCGTCGGCCACCTGCGTCCCGTGTACCTGGCGCAACCAGAGCGGCTCGACAGGCAGGCCGAGCGCGACAGCAAGACGGCGCCGGTTTGCGGCGACGGCGGCCGGCGCATCGCCGACGTGATCGCCGAGGTTGAGGCTGGCGAACGCCCCCGTACTCACGCCACCCGGACGGGTCGTCGCCACCGCACGCACCCGCGCTGGCGCAGGCCAGTGCGGGACAAGGAAATCAAGCCCGCTCACAAGGCCTTCGGCCACGGCAGTGCCGCGAGGCGTTGCGCCGCTGTGGTCGAACTGGCGAGCGCCGCCAGCAAGGCCTGCATGTCTGCGGGCAGCGGCGCGGTGAATCCCAGCCATTCGCCGCTCACCGGATGCTGGAAGCCGATGGCTACGGCATGCAGGGCCTGGCGGCGGAAACCGCGCAGCGTTTCAATGAGGTTGGCATCGGCACCAGCCGGCAGCCGCGGCCGGCCGCCGTAGGTGGGGTCGCCGAGGATGGGGAAGCCAATGTGGGCCATGTGCACGCGGATCTGGTGTGTGCGGCCGGTCTCCAGGCGCACGGCGATGAACGTGTGGGCGGGGAAGCGCGCCAGCACGCGGTAGTGCGTGACCGCCGGGCGTCCGCCGCCGGTCACGGCCATGCGCAGGCGCTGGGTCGGATGCCGGCCCACCGGCGCATCCACCGTGCCACCTGCCGTCATGACGCCATTGACGATGGCCCGGTATTCCCGGGTGATCTGCCGCTCCTGCAAATCACGTGTCAGGTGCGTGTGGGCTGCGAGGGTCTTCGCCACGAGCACCAGCCCGCTGGTGTCCTTGTCGAGGCGGTGAAGCAACCCGCTGCGCGGCAGTGAGGCCAGTTCTGGTGCGTGGCGGCGCAGGCCGTTCTCGAGCGTCGCGTCGGGATTGCCGGCACCGGGGTGAACCACCAGGCCCGCGGGCTTGAGCACCACCAGGACGTCGGCGTCCTCATGCAGCACCTCGAAGGCCACCTCCTGGGCGACGACCCCCTCACGGACGGTTACCGTCGCCCGCAGGGCAACCTGCTGGCCCGCAACCACCCGGGTGCGAGGCTCGGCGACAGCGCCGTCGAGCAGGACACAGCCCGCAAGGATCCAGTCCTTGAGGCGCGAGCGCGAATAATCGGGCAGCAGTTCGGCAAGGGCCTGGTCCAGACGCCGGCCGGCCTGGTCCCCGGGAATACTGATGTCGTGGCTGATGGTGTTCATCGGGAACGGATTGTATGCGGGCCGGCGCGCATCCGGGGGCCGTGGCGCCGGACCTCGGCTATACTGCGCAGCCTCGGATTGCGACCGCCCTCGATAAAGGTAAGCGACTTGCTCCTGTCAGCCGCCATGCCCTGCGTGCGCCTGCCAGCCCTCCTGCTGCTGGCCCTGCTCGCCCTTGCCGGCTGCGCCGGCAACAACGAGCGCGACATGAAGTCCGGTGCCGACCAGATCTACGAGCGGGCACACGCGGCCATGGACAGCGGCAACTACCGCAACGCCATCACCTATTACGAGACGCTGACCGCGCGCTTTCCATTCAGCAACCAGGCCAAGCAGGCGCAGCTCGACCTGATCTATTGCTATTACAAGAACGGCGAACGCGAATCCACCATCGATGCCGCCAGCCAGTTCGAACGCGAAAACCCGACCCATCCGCGCGTCGATTACGCGCTCTACATGCGCGGGCTGGCGACGTTCAGCGGCCAGTCGAATGCCTTCTACCGTTTTTTCAGGATGGATCCGGCCCGGCGCCCGCTCAGCAAGGCGCATGAATCCTTCTCCGCCTTCTCGCAGCTGGTGCAGCGGTATCCGCAAAGCCAGTATGCCGCTGATGCCCGCCAGCGCATGGTCTTCCTGCGCGACCGGCTGGCCGAGCACGAAAATTACGTGGCCCGCTACTACTACCAGCGCGGCGCCTACCTTGCCGCGCTCAACCGCGCCCAGTTCGCCATGGAAAGCTACGAAGGCGCGCCTGCGGTGGCCGACTCGCTGCGCATCATGATCGACGCCTACCACAGCCTTGGCATGACCGACCTCGCCAACAGCACCCGCGAGGTGCTGGCTGCGAGTTTCCCGGAGGTCGCGAACCAGCAGACGCAGGAAGAGGAAAAGCCCTGGTACCGGTTCTGGTAGATCCTCACGGCCTCACGGTGCCGGTGTTACGGTTATTCGGTTATTCGCCCCCTGCTTACCTGTCCTCACGCAGCTCGCAGCTGAAAGCCGCCAAGTCCAGCTGATTTGCCGCTCGCCGCCGGCCTCCCGTCATGACATCCTCCGTGGCCATTGTTCCGGCCGGACCCGTCAATGCCCCGCCAGCCTCGCCTGCACGTTCCGGGTGGTCTCTACCATGCGGTTCTTCGGGGGAACCATCGGCAGCCGATCTTCCGCAAGGACGACGACCGCCGGGAGTTTGAAAATCTGCTGGCTGTGGCACTGACCCGCTACGGCGCAGCACTGTATGCCTACTGCTGGATGACCAACCACGTCCACCTGGCCGTCCGCATCGGAGAAGCCCCACTCGGGGAGATTATGCGGGTACTCGCGTCGCGTTACGCGCGTGGCCACCAGCGTCGGCTGACAACCACCGGCCATCTGTTCGAACGCCGCTATCACGCCCGGCATGTAGACCTCGATCGCTACCTGCTGGCGCTGGTGCGTTACATCCACCGCAATCCAGTGCGGGCCCACCTGGTGACAGAGCCGGGGGCCTACCCTTGGAGCAGCCATCGTGCTTATACCGGCGAAGCCCATGCCGGCTGGCTGGATACCGACCTCGTGCTCGGCATGCTGGGGTCGACGCCAGTCGCTGCCCGCATGGCCTACCTCGACCTCATGAGCCTGGCGCCGAATCCGGCGGACGATGAGGCCATTGCCGTCACAGGCCCGGCCCCAGGGATCACGCCCGCACAGGAGAGCGCGCAGCCCCGGATGCCGGGGGCGCCTGCACGCGGGCTCGAAGCCATCGCCCGCGAGGTCGCCACCGAGCGTGGCATGACGGCTGCGGAGCTGTCATCCCCCTGCCGGGCGAGACGCCTTGCCCACGCCCGGGCGGAAGTCGCCCGGCGGGCCCTGACCGAGGGCGTTGCGACACTCACCCAGGTCGCGCGCCATTTCGGGCGTGCGCCGTCGACCTTGAGCGGGCTGCTGCGCGATGGGGTCGGGCCGGAAATAACCGAATAACCGTAACACCGGCACCGTAATCAGCCCCGTAATCAGCCGTGGTGGCGGTAGCCTGAGGTGATGGGATAGCGCCAGTCGCGACCGAAGGCGCGGCTGCTGATGCGCACGCCAGGGGCGGCCTGGCGGCGCTTGTACTCCGCGCGGCGCACCATCTCGAGCACCCGCGCGACGATGGCCGGATCGTAGCCTGCCGCTGCAATGTCGGCGACCGAGCGGTTCTCCAGCATGAGCGCATCGAGGATGGGATCGAGTACCCCGTAGGGCGGCAACGAGTCGCTGTCCTTCTGGTCGGGACGCAGCTCGGCCGACGGTGCGCGGGTGATGACCCGCTCCGGGATCACGGCCCCGAGGCTGTTGCGGTAGCGCGCGAGCGCATACACGCGCGTCTTGGTGCAGTCCTTGATGGGTGCAAAGCCGCCGGCCATGTCCCCGTAAAGCGTGGCGTAACCCACGGCCATCTCGCTCTTGTTGCCGGTCGCAAGCACCATGCGGCCGGTCTTGTTGGAAATGGCCATGAGGAGCAGGCCGCGGCAGCGCGCCTGGATGTTCTCCTCGGTGGCGTCCTCGGGCTGGCCGGCGAACAGCGCTGCCAGCGTCGTCCGGCTTGCCTCCACCATCGCGCCGATGGGCAGCACTTCGTAGGCGACACCCATGGCCCGCGCCTGCGCCTGGGCATCCTCGAGGCTCATGCTGCTCGTGTACCGATAGGGCATCATCACCGCCTGCAAGGCTTCGGCACCGAGCGCATCTGCCGCGATGGCGAGCGTGAGCGCCGAGTCGAGCCCGCCGGAGAGGCCAACCACCGCACCGCGGAAACCGTTCTTGCCGACGTAATCGCGCACGCCAAGCACCAGCGCGCCATAGACGCTCGCGTCATCGTCGAGCAGCGGGGCGAGCTCGCCGGGCAACGCCGTGAGGCGCCCCGCCGTGCGCGCAAGCCGGCAATGGAAGAGCCCCGCGTCCCAGGGCGGCGCCCGCATGCGCACCTCGCCGCCGGCATCGACGAGGCAGGAGCCACCATCGAAAACCAGTTCGTCCTGGCCGCCGACCAGGTTGGCGTAGACGATCGGCAGCCCCGCGGCATGGGCGCTCATGGCCAGCACCGCCTCGCGCTGGCGCTGCTTGCCGACTTCAAAAGGCGAGCCATTCA
>CAZQGA010000149.1:4501-6184 GCA_964592735.1 uncultured Chromatiaceae bacterium
AGTTCGGCACCGGACTCACGCGCAGCACAGCAGGGCCCGGTCGTCCAGGCATCCTCGCAGATGCCGATGCCGACCCGCACACCCTTCACCGTCGCCACTGCCGGGCCCGTACCCGGGCGGAAGTAGCGCCCTTCATCGAAGACGCTGTAATTCGGCAGTGCCTGCTTGCGGTAGTTGGCGATCATGCGCCCGTCGCCCAGCAGCGCCGCTGCGTTGTAGATCACCTCTCCGGCGTACTCGGGATAGCCCAGCAGCACGGTGATGCCATGGCTGGCCGCACGCACCTCCTCGAGGGCAGTGGCCACCTGCCGGCGCAGTCCGCGATGGAAGAGGAGATCCTCCGGCGGGTAACCGCAGAGCGCGAGTTCCGGGAAAACCACCAGGTCCACGCCCGCGCCGCGGGCGGCATCGATCGCGGCGACGATCTGTCGCACGTTCCCCGACACGTCGCCAACCAGCAGGTTGAGCTGCGCCAGGGCGATATTGAAGGTGCCGGTCATTTGTCCATCACGGCATCACGGTGCCGGTGTTACGGTTGTTCGGTAATTTTCGCTTCGGTGCCGGCCACGAAACCGAACAACCGTAACACCGGCACCGGGGACCAGCACCTTGTGCCTAGCCGAGCAGTTCCTTCATTGCCTTGCCGAGTTCGGCGGGTGAACGCACGGTGCGCACCCGGGCTTCCTCGAGCGCGGCGTACTTGGCCTCTGCGGTGCCGGCACCGCCGGAGATGATCGCACCGGCGTGACCCATGCGCTTGCCGGGAGGCGCAGTGACGCCGGCGATGTAGCCGACCACGGGCTTGGTCACGTGATCGCGGATGTAGCGTGCGGCGGCTTCCTCGTCGCTGCCGCCGATCTCGCCGACCATGATGACGCCCTCGGTCGCCGGATCCTGCTCGAAGAGTTCGAGGCAGTCGATGAAGTTCATGCCGCGGATCGGATCGCCACCAATGCCGACGCAGGTGCTCTGGCCGAGCCCGTTGCCGGTCGTCTGGTAGACCGCTTCGTAGGTCAGCGTGCCCGAGCGCGAGACGATACCGACGCGCCCCGGCTGGTGGATGAAGCCCGGCATGATGCCGATCTTGCATTCGCCCGGGGTGATGATGCCGGGGCAGTTCGGGCCGATCAGCCGGCAGCTGTAGTCGCCGAGCACCGCCTTGACCTTCACCATGTCCTGCACCGGGATGCCCTCGGTGATGCACACGATGAGTTCGATGCCTGCATCTGCCGCTGCGAGGATGGCATCGGCCGCCGCGGGGGCCGGCACGAAGATCACGCTCACCGTGGCCCCGGTGGCCTTGACGGCCTCGGGCATGGTGTCGAAGACCGGCAGGTCGAGGTGGCGCTCACCGCCACGGCCGGGCGTAACGCCGGCGACGACCTGTGTGCCGTACTCCAGGCACTGCTGTGAATGGAACTGGCCCTGCCGGCCGGTCAGGCCCTGGCAAATGACGCGGGTATTGCGGTTTACGAGGATGCTCATGGGTAAATCGCGGCTGCTGCCGCGCCTAGGCTTGGGATGCCGCGACGACCTTGCGCGCGGCATCGGTGAGATCGGCAGCTGCGGTGATGTCGAGCCCGCTCTGGCTCAGCAGCGCGCGGCCCTGCTCGACGTTGGTGCCCTCCAGGCGCACCACCACCGGCACCTTGACGCTCACCTCGCGCACCGCCTGGATGATGC
>CAZQGA010000150.1:0-6150 GCA_964592735.1 uncultured Chromatiaceae bacterium
CGGCGGGTGCGGCGGTGAGCATGGCGCAGGAGCCGGCCATTGAGCTGGTAGCCCTTCTGGATCACTGCCATGACGGCCCCTGGCTCGACCTCGGCCGATGGCTGGACGCTCAAGGCCTCATGCAGCTGGGGGTCGAATTTCTGCCCGGCCGCCTCCACGGGATTCAGGCCGGACTTCTCGAGTGCCGCCTGCAGCAGGCGCAGCGTCGCCCGCTTGCCCTCCAGCAGGGATTCGGCCGAGGCGCCCGGCCCGGCTTCCAGCCCCATCTCGAGGCTGTCGAGCACGCCCAGCAACTCGGCCGCCAGCCGCTCGACGCCGAATTTGCGGGCCTGCTCGACTTCCCGCGCCGCCCGCTTGCGGGCGTTGTCGAGTTCTGCAGCCGTACGCAGATACTTGCTCCAGTGCTCCTGCGCCGTGGCCTCGGCCTGGGCCAGGGCTTCCCGCAACTGGGCCTCCCCGCCCGTTTCATCCAGGGGGGCGGGTGTGGGATTCTCGTCTGTCATGCCTTTCTCCGTGCAGCCAGACCTGCCCGCATCCGGCCCACAAGGGCTGGCGGCGGCCAGGCACGGCCACTCAATGGGGGTTACGGGCTGGAATTCAAGACCGCCCCGACCAGCCGGGCGGTAATGTCCACGATGGGGATGACGCGCTCGTAGGCCATGCGTGTCGGGCCGATCACGCCCAGCACCCCGACGACCTGGTCATTGGCCCGATAGGGGGCAGTCACGAGGCTGCAATCATCGAGGATGCGGTAGCCGGATTCCTCACCGATGAAGATCTGCACGCCATCGGCGGCGATGCTTCGATCAAGGAGGCCCAGGATCTCCCGCTGGGCCCCGAAAGCCTCGAACAGCTGGCGCAGCTTCTCCACGTCAGAGAGTTCCTCGAACTCCATCAGGTGCGTTCCACCACTCAGCACGAACTCGGGCCGCTCACCACCCAGGTCCAGGGCACGCTCGGCCACGGCGATGGCATCGATCATGAGCTGGTTCATGGTCTCGCGCATCGACTGCATGTCCTCCAGGATGCGCTGGCGGATGTCGCGGATGTCCTGGCCCGTGAATTTCTCGTTGAGATAGTTTGCGGCGCGACGCAGCTCGCTCTCGCTGTAGTTGCGGTCCATGTGCAGGACGCGGTTCTGCACTTCCTGGTCATTCACCACCAGGATGGCGAGCACCCGGTTGTTCGACAGCGGCAGGAATTCGAACTGCCGCAGCGTCAGCTGCACCTGTCGCGGCAAGGTCACCAGCCCCGCCATGCGGGTGAGAGCCGAAAGCGCAGCGGATGCGGCCTCGGCCACGCCCTTGCCATCCGCGGCCCCCTCGCCAGCCAGGCGGCTCTGCAGGCGCGTGACCTCGTCCAGGCCCGGCGGCTGCAACTGCACCAGCGTATCGACGAAGAAACGGTAGCCCTTGGCGGTCGGCACCCGGCCCGCCGAGGTATGTGGGGCGGCGACGAAGCCGAACTCCTCCAGGTCCGCCATCACGTTGCGGATGGTGGCCGGACTCAGGTTCAGCCCGCTGGCACGGGCCAGGGTGCGCGAGCCCACGGGCTGCCCATCGCGGATGTACTGCGCAACCAGTGCCCTGAGGATCTGGCCGGAGCGGTCAGGCGGCAAACTGGAGAGAGGATCGGTCATGGGCGGGATTTTCGCACGACAGCCGTCTCGTGCGGCAGCTGTCTGTTTCGGAACCTAGCAACCGCAATCGGAGGGTGTCAAGGACAGGCGCATTGCACAGACTCCGGGGCCAGGACGCCCTTGCCCGGCAGTTCCCGTGGCCTGTAATGTGGGCGGCGCGCAGCACGACAGCGGCCACGGGCCAGGCGGTTGCGCAAGCACGCCGGAATCCAGGGCTATTTTGTGCCAGCAAGCATGTCTTTCCCCAACGTGGCCCTGATGGGCAATCCCGATGACCCCCGGGTCCTCGAACCCATGCGGGCACTGGCCACCCATCTCACCGGTCGCGGGCGCAGGGTGCTGGTATCGGCGGCGATCTCTGCGGCGGACGTTCCCGACGCCTCCCTGCGGATCCCGGAGACACGCTTTGCCGCCGAGTCCCAGCTCGTGATCACCGTCGGTGGCGACGGCAGCATGCTCCATGCAGCACGCCGGCTGGCCGGTTCCGGCGTGCCCCTGCTCGGCATCAACCATGGCCGCCTTGGCTTCCTGGCCGACATCCGTCCGGCGGAGATGCTGGCGAGCCTCGACGAGGTCCTGTGCGGGGAGTACGCCCGCGAAGAACGGCTGCTCCTGCGTGCGGAAGTCACCGAGGATGGCCGGGGCATCGCGGACCACCTCGCCTTGAACGACATCGCCGTCACCCGCCACGAGCCCGGCCGCCTGGTCGAGATCCGCAGCTTCGTCGACGGCCACTACGTCAACACCCACCGCGGGGACGGGTTCATCATCGCCACGGCCACCGGCTCCACGGCCTATGCCATGAGCTGCGGCGGCCCCATCGTCTCGCCGACGCTCGACGCCATCGTGCTCGTGCCGATCTGCCCGCACACGCTCAGTGAACGGCCGATCCTGGTGCCCGCCAGCGCCGTGATCGAAATCACGCTCGGCGAAGACCACGCGCTGCACGCGGACGTCAGCTGCGACGGCAAGACCACGGCGGAGCTCACACCGGGGCGCCGGCTGCAGGTCCAGGCCGCAGCGGAGAAGATCGAACTCATCCATCCGCGCGGCTACGACTACTTCCGCATCCTGCGGGAAAAACTGCACTGGGGCCGTGGCCACCACTCGGCCGAACACCGCCAGCACTGATACCACGTGCTGACGCGCCTGCATATCCGCAACCTGGCGGTGCTCGACGAGGTGACGCTCGACCTCGACGCCGGCTTCAGCACGCTCACCGGGGAAACCGGCGCCGGCAAGTCCATGCTGGTCGATGCCCTGGCCCTGGCACTGGGCGCCCGTGCCGACAGCAGCGCCGTGCGCAGCGGCACCGATCGTGCGGAGGTGTCCGCCGCCTTCGAACTGGATGGGGTGGCGGCAGCCACCGCCTGGCTGCGCGGGCACGACCTCGACAGCGAGGGCGAATGCCTCCTGCGGCGCATCGTCAGCACGGAAGGACGCTCGCGTGGCTACATCAACGGCAGGCCGGTGCCCATGGAAATGCTGCGCGAACTCGGCGGCCAGCTCGTGGAGATCTGTGGCCAGCACGCCTACCAGTCGCTGGGACAGCGCAGTGCGCAGCGCGACGTACTCGACGCTTTCGGCGGCCACGACGGGCTGTGCGCAGCCGTGGCCCGCAGCCATGCCGCCTGGTCGATGCTGCAGGCCGAGCAGGCAGCCCTCCTCGAGGCGAGCCGCGACCGGCAGGCGCGCGAAGAACTGCTGCGCTACCAGGCCGGGGAACTCGCCGCCCTCGGCCTGCAATCCGGGGAAATGGAAGCGCTCGAACAGGAACATGCACTGCTGGCCAATGCGGGTCGCCTCACCGAAGGAGTGGCACTCGCGCTCGAGCGCCTGCACGACGCCGACGAGGGCTCGGCCCAGGCTGTCGTCGGTGCCGCACTCAAGGACATCCGCACGCTCGCCGCACTGGACCCGGCGCTCACCCAGGCGGCGGCGGCACTCGAGCAGGCCGGGATCGAGCTGAAGGAAGCCACCGAACAGTTGCGCCGCCGGCTGGGCACGATCGAGCACGACCCCGAACGGCTGGCTGCAGTCGAAGCCCGGATCGCGGCCGCCCAGGAGCTGGCCCGCAAGCACCACAGCACTCCCGAGCAGTTGCCTGCCCTGCTCGACCGGCTCAACGATGAACTCGCCGGCATCGGCGCCAGCGACGAGCGCCTGCGCGAAAACAGCGGGCGTCTTGCAGCGCTCGAAAAAGAACTGCGCCAGGCCGCCGCCAGCCTCAGCGAGGCCCGGCAGCGGGCTGCCACGGCATTCGCCAGGGCGGTCTGCGCGCGCCTCGCGCAACTCGGCATGCCGGGCAGCGTGTTCGAGGTGCACTGTGAGCCGCTGCGCGATGGCCTGGTGGGCAGCCACGGCCAGGAACAGGTCGGGTTCCTGGTCAGCACGAACCCCGGCCAGCCGCCCGGCCCCATCGCGAGAGTCGCTTCCGGTGGCGAACTCTCACGGCTCAGCCTCGCCATCCAGGCCGTCTGCGCCGCCGACCACGGGCCGCCAACCCTGATCTTCGACGAAGTCGATGCCGGCATCGGCGGCGGGGTCGCGGAAATCGTCGGGCAGTGCCTGCGCGAACTCAGCGCACGACGCCAGGTCATCTGCGTGACGCATCTCGCCCAGGTCGCGAGCCAGGCCGGCCACCACTTCACCGTCACCAAGACGGCAGTCGCCGGGGAGAGCCATACCCGTGTGCAGGAACTCGCCACCCGCGAGCGCGTCGAGGAAATCGCCCGGATGCTCGGCGGCGTGACCATCACGGAGCGTACCCGGGCCCACGCACGCGAAATGCTGCAGGCCTCGGGATCACGGCGGACCGCCTGAGGCCGCGGCACTGCCGGTGTGCGGCCACGACCGATGGTTTATGATTCGGGCGGTTTTCCCGGCCACGGTCATGCCCCAGATGCGGATCACGAACTGCTCACGTCGCGCGTTCCTCGGCAGCCTAGCCGCCATTGCCGGGGGCTGCGTTTACCGCGTTGACGTCCAGCAGGGCAACCTGCTGGATGACAAGACCATCGACAGCGTCCAGGTCGGCATGACCCGCAGCCAGGTGCGCTTCCTGCTCGGCACCCCGATGGTGGAGGACGCGTTCCACCAGGATCGCTGGGACTACGTCTATTACCTGCGCCGCGGCCGCAGTGACCGCGAGGAAAAGCGCTGGGTGATCGTCAGCTTCGCGGACGACAAGGTGACGCAAATCCGCAAGGATGTCCCCTTCGACGCCGGAAGCTGAACACCGCCCTCAGCCGTACACCTCACGCGCCCGGCGCACGAAGGCATCGACCTGCCGGTTGCACAAGGCCTCAAAGACCGGACCCAGCACCAGGTCGACCGCCTTGCTGGCAAACGCAAAATGGATCGACAGGGCGACTTTTGAGCCTACCGGCCCGAGCGGGGTGAACTCCCAGACGCCCTGCAACGAACGGAACGGCCCCTCCTCCAGCTGCATTTCGATGCAGCGGGGATACTCGAGGCGGTTGCGGGTGCGAAACTCCGTGCGCAGAGGTCCCTCCGCCAGCGCAATACTCGCCACGACGTGTTCGCCGTCGCGCTCGTGGACACGGGCGCCGGTGCAGCCCGGCAGGAAGGCCGGATAGGACTCCACGTCGGCGACGAGATCAAACATGGCCGCTGCCGTGAACGGCACGATGGCGCTGCGCTCAACCTGGCGCACGATGGCCCACCCCTCGTTCCCGGTGATGCACGGCAACTGTTCCCCTGCGGCAAAAGATGACAGGATTGTGAGTGTTCAAAACAGGCCGAACAACACGCCCCCATGAGCAGCAAGCCAGCGTCGCGAAAAGAACCCAACCGGACCATCGCGGAAAACCGCAAGGCCCGCCACGATTACTTCATCGAGCAGACGATCGAGGCTGGGCTGGTGCTGCAGGGCTGGGAGGTCAAGAGCCTGCGCGACGGCCGTGGCAATATCAAGGAAGGCTACGCGGTGATCCGCAACGGCGAAGCCTGGCTGCTCGGTGCGCATTTTTCACCACTGGCCTCCGCCTCCACCCACATCACCCCGGACCCGGTGCGCAGCCGCAAGCTGCTGCTCAACCGCCGGGAACTCGACCGCCTTGTCGGCGCTGTCGAACGTGAAGGCTACACGCTGGTACCTCTCTCGCTGTACTGGAAAGACGGTCGCGCCAAACTCGCCCTCGGCCTCGCGCGCGGCAAAAAACAGCACGACAAGCGCGCCTCGGACAAGGAGCGGGACTGGGAAAAGCAGCGCCAGAGGTTAATGAGACATTAATATTGAACAATGCGTTACAGCACTTTATTGATGTCAATGCTTGTCGCAAAGTCCCGCTCCCGGCCGGGCGGGACAGAATTCACCACAGCCACAGGCACAGCCGGTTAAACTATTTCTTCGTTCAGGTGTCTGACGAACCACTTGGGGGCGACTGGCTTCGACGTGGGTCGCGAAACCCTGGGTGCATGCCGAGGCGCAGACCACCTCGTAAATCCAGCTGCAAACCAATAGTTGCGAACGACTCCAACTACGCTCT